>DAHWKH010000030.1 GCA_027343725.1 Acidiferrobacteraceae bacterium | reverse complement strand
GCAATCCCCTACTCGCATCGCGCCGCGGGCTTCATCGCCATCCACGCGAGCAAAAGCGCGTTCTCGGGGACCGTGCGCCGGCGCAAAAGCCCCCGGCGCACGAGCCGGCAGCGGGAGAGGAGATCCCCGTTCAGGCCCGCGCGGATCTCGGCAAGCGTACGGATCGTCGTCTCCGGGAGCCCCGGCACCGAACGCTCGAGTGCCGTCATGTGCGCCTCCATGAGCGCAAAGAAGGGCAGCGGTCCTCGCTGGACGGCCCGCTGGGCCGCGTGCCAGATCGGGGGGGCGGCGCCGATCGCATTGCCCGCGTGCTGGCGATAGAGGACCTGCGGCTCCTCATCGAATAGGACCCGTCCGCCCAGGGCCGAGACCACGAGATACGACCACCAGTCGTGCACGGAGGCCGCGGGGGGATCGCTCTCGGCGATCCGATCGGCGGCCTTGCGATTGAGCACCACCGTGCAGCCGGTGGCGATGTTCTGCGCGAGCGCCGCCGGAAAGCGCGGGGGGTTCGGGTAGGCGGGTGAATACCCGATCGGGGAAAGCCTGTGATCGACGAGCCGTTGGCGGGCGCAATAAAGGCCTAGGCGCGCCCCTTCGCCTGTGAGCCAGTCGATGGCGCGGGCAAGCTTCCCCGGCAACCACACATCGTCCTGGTCGGCGAACGCCACATACGGATAGCCCTCGGCCGCCCGCAGGAGCGTCAGGAAACTCCCCGTCACCCCCAGCCGGGCGCCGGATCGCCACTCACGGCAGCGCTCGGGGCCGACCTCGGCGGCGAACCGCGCCATGAGCGCGCGCGAGTCATCGCGCGAGCCATCGTCGCGCCACAACACGACCCAGTCGGTGTGCGACTGCGCGCAGAGGCTTATAAGCTGCTCTCGCAGATAGGGCGCCCCGTTGTAAACCGACAGGAGCACCGCGACCGTCTCGCGGCCTCCCGAGGCGATCGGGACGTCTTGCTCCGCCGTCCGTGTGCCGTCCGTGATCATATCGACTACCCCCCCGCGCAAAATCCCTTTGCCGGTCGCGTGATTGTGCGCGAAGGCCGCCCTCCCGCTCAAGGGACCCGCGATTCCGGAGCGGGCCAATCCTTTAGGCGATCTTCCCGGGATGACGGCCGTGGGAAGCGGCCGTATCGTCGCCTCTTCCCGATTTCAGGAGACGTCGATGCGAGAGCCCGTGGGAATCCTCATCGCTTGGCTGGCACTGGCCCCGCCCGCCTTAGCCTGCCCCCTGCGCGCAACACGCGGTGTCCTCCTCGCGGGCGGCGCCGACGTCCAGGAGATGCGGATGCGCTCGCGCGGCGCAACGCTCCTGACCCTGACCGGGATCACCCCGATCCTGCGCCTGGGCCTCATCGACTGCCGCCCGCGGCCGCTCTATTGGCGGCTGACCGACACACTCGGGGCCGGCCCCGCCCGTTATCAGGGAAACCCGCGCCTCGGCCTTCCGGCCGAGGCGCGCAGCGGGCGGCGCCTGCAAGAGGCGAACGCGCGCATCGGCTGGCGCATCGAGGCGGCGCACACCGGGATCGGGCGGGTGGTGCTCATCCCCTACCTCAGCGTGACGGATCTGCGCTTTCAGGACGCGGGGCATGCCCCGTTCGCGGACGGGACGCTTCAGGCAGGCCTTGCCGGTCTTGGCGTCCTCGCGGCCCTGACGCCGGCCCGCCACCTCGTTCTCACGCTGCGCGCGCTCTTTGGGAACGCCTATGCCGCCGAGATCACGGAGAGCGTGCCGACAGCCTTCGCGCCCGCAAGCGGCGAGCTGTCGGAAGAGCGGGTGAGTGCTGCCCTCGGGGGCTCCTATCACGTCTTGGCATTGACCCTGAGCGACCGCCTGGGCCCGGGCCTGCGGCTTGCCGTGGGCGTCCAGAGGCTCGCGCTCGTTGTCTCGGCGACCGCACCCGGGGCGCTCTCCCATCCCCAAACCCCGGTCTTCCTCCCGGGGCGCCAGATCACGCAGACGCTCATCACCCTCACGATCACCCACGTCCTATAGGGCCCGCGCCCAACCGGGATCCCGCGGGGGCTTGGGGCCGGGGCGCCCTACCCCTCACGGGATATGGTCCGGGCGCCCTCACAGGTGTTCAGTAGCCCCATCTCATCCGAAGGGGCGCCATGGACTATCTCCCGATCTTCCTCGCCATCCGCGGGGCGCGCTGCCTGATCGTGGGCGGGGGCGAGGTCGCCACGCGCAAGGTGCGCCTCGTGAAAGAGGCGGGCGGCGAGGTCGTGGTGGTCGCCCCCGATCTCACGCCGACGCTTGCCGCCTTGTGCGAGCAGGGGGCGATTACGCATATCGCGCGCGCCTTCGATGCCGCCGATGTCGCAGGGGCGGCACTCGTGATCGCGGCCACCAACCGCCCGCGCGTCAACGCGCTCGTGTCATCGGCGGCGCGCGCGGCCCACGTGCCGGTGAATGTCGTCGACCAGCCGGCCCTGTGCAGCGTCATCATGCCCTCGATCATCGATCGCTCGCCGGTGCTCATCGCGGTCTCGACGAGTGGCGCCTCGCCGGTGCTCGCGCGTATCCTGCGCGCGCGCCTCGAGACCGTGATCGGCTCGGGCTACGGGGCGCTGGCGCGCTTCACCGCCCAACGGCGCACCGCGGTCCGCCAACGCCTCCCGCGGCCGCTCGATCGCCGCCGGTTCTGGGAGCGCGTCCTGCAGGGCCCGATCGCAGACCTCGTGCTCGGCGGGCGCGCGCGCGAGGCCGAGGCGGCCTTCGAGACCGCGCTCGCAGCACCCAAGGCCCGGCCAGGGGCGCTCGTGTCGCTGATCGGCGCAGGCCCGGGTGACCCCGATCTCCTGACCCTGCGCGCCCTGCGTCTCATGCAGGAGGCCGATATCGTGGTCTACGACCGCCTGGTCGCGCCCCCGATCCTGGCGCTCTGCCGGCGCGATGCGCGACGCATCGACGTCGGCAAAAGCCCCGGGCGTCACGCCCTCCCCCAGGAGGCCATCAATCGCCTGCTGGTCGAGCTCGCCCAGGGGGACCAGCGCGTCGTGCGTTTGAAGGGCGGGGATCCCTTCATCTTCGGGCGCGGGGGCGAGGAGATCGAGGCCCTGGTGGCGGCCGGCATCGCCTTTCAGGTGGTGCCCGGCATCACCGCGGCGCTTGGCTGCGCGGCCTACGGCAACCTGCCGCTCACGCACCGCGATTACGCCCAGTCCTGCGTGTTCGTCACCGGCCATTGCCAGAACGCGCGCGCGGCCCTCCCGTGGGCATCGCTTGCCCACGGCCGCCAGACGATCGTCTTCTACATGGGGGTCGCGGCTTTGGCCACGATCGAGCGCGAGCTGATCGCCCACGGCCTGAGCCCCGCGACACCGGCGGCGCTCATCGAGCGCGGCACGACGCCTGAGCAGCGGGTCGTGACCGGCACCCTCAAGGACCTCACGCGCTTGGCGCAAGGCGCCGGGATCGCGCCCCCGACCCTCATCGTGATCGGCGAGGTGGTGCGCCTGCACGCGCGCTGGGCGCAGAATCAGGCGTTCAGCCCGCGCGCGCGCTCGGCGAGCTAACCCTTCCGGCTCAAACCCGCCTCCACCGAGCGCACCGCGGCCTGCACGCGCGAGTGGAGCTTGAGCTTTCTCAGGATCGCCTTCACGTGCAGCTTCACGGTGCCCTCGGAGATCCCAAGGGCGCGCGCGATGACCTTGTTGCTCTGCCCATCGCCCAAGTGGCCGAGGATCTCGCGCTCGCGCGGGGTGAGCTCCGCGAACGCCCCGGGGGGCGTCACCGACTCGGGGCCGTTTTGGATGAAGCGCGCGAGGATCGGGGCGAACTCGGGTGCCACCACCATCTGCCCGGCGACGACGCGCGTCAGAGCCGCGACCAGGCCGTCGGGCTCCATGTCCTTCACGAGATAGCCCTGCGCCCCGCGGTGCAGGCAGGCGACGAGATCGGCCTCCTCGCTGCTCGTCGTCAGCATCACGATCGGGAGCGCAACCCCCCGGGCGCGCAGGCCCTCCAAGAGCTCGATGCCCCCGACCTTGGGCATGCGGATATCGAGGAGGACGATCTCGGGGCCGTGCTCCTGAATGAGCGCGAGCACCTCCGCGATGTCGCCGGTCGCGCCCACCACCGCGATCCCGCGGCGCACGAGCAGGTGCTCGAGCCCGCTGCGAAAGAGCGCGTGGTCGTCGATCAGAAGGACCTTCACGGCGCCACGCCCTTCAGCGCCTGACGGCCACCCGCCACGGGGTCGCGGAAGGTGAGGATCACGCGCGTGCCTTCACCAGGCTCGCACTCCACGCGCAGCTCCCCGCCCAGGGCGCGCGCCCGCTCGCGCATGATCGCCTGCCCGAAATGCGCATCCGGGTCGCAGGGCGTGCCCTCCATGTCCCGCCCCTCGCCGTCATCCTCGATGAGCACCCGGTAATCGCCCGCGGGCGCCCGCGCCAGGAGCACGCGCACGGTGCGCGCATGGGCGTGCTTGCGCACGTTGCTCAAGGCCTCCTGAATGACGCGCAGGACGTGCGTCTGATGGGTCACCGGCAAGGGCTCGTGCCAATCCTTCTGCACGAACACCGAGATCCCGGTCTCGGCGCGAAACTGGCCGATGGCGCTGTCGAGGGCCGGCAGGAGACCGCCCTCGGCCCCGACCGCGCGCCAGTTGCGGATGAGGTCGCGCACCTCCTTGTGGGCGATCTCGAGCCCCGCGTGCAGGCGCTGAAACTCCGCGCGCGCATGGCCGTCTTCGCCCTCCTGGAGGGTCTCGCCCAGGACCTGCGCCTGGATGCGCAGGCTCGCGAGCGTCTGGGCGAGCGAATCATGCAGCTCATGGGCGATGGTCATGCGCTCCTCGAGCAAAACGAGCTCGCGGCGCGCATCCTGCAACCGCACCTTGGCGATCGCCGCCCCCAGATGGCGCCCGAATTCGAGCAACAGGCGTGTCACCTCCCCGTGGCCGGTGATGCGCGCGCGCTCCATGAAGAGGTTGTAAAGCCCGATGACGCGCCCCTCGTAACACAAGGGCACGGCAAGCAGCGCCACCTCCTCCCCGGGGAAGAGATCGCGCCCCCAGTTCTGGCAGCAGGGCTGCAGGTCCGCCCCCATGCGCATGACGCCGCTGGCCGCCGCCTGCCCGCACAGGCAGGCCGTCAAGGGCACCCACTGCTCCTTGGCGACCACGTCCTCCGGCAAGCCGATGCTCGCGACCAGCCGCAAGGCGCCGTCATCCGTCAAAAGCCGCACGATGCCGGCGCGGATCTCGTTGGCGCCGCGCAGGGCGAACAAAAAGCGCGCCAGGAGGTCATCGAGGTCGGCGGCGCTCGCGATGCCGGCCGTGACCCCGTTCACGATCTCGAGCCAGCGTGCGGCGATGCGCGGTGAGATCCCGGAGGCGTGGTCGCGTTTCAGGGTATCCAGGGCCTCGCCGACGGCGTTGATGTCGCTGATGAGATCGGCGAACTCACCCCGATACGCGGGCGCTGGGATGCGCGCGGCGAGATTCCCGCCGGCGACCCGTGCCGCCCAATGCCGCAGCTCGGCGAGCGGCACCCAGAGGGCGCGGAACACGAGGTAAGAGAGGACCGCGACCCCGACGCACGCCGCGATCAGGACCGCTATCGGCGCCCCCGCGACCCCGCGCGCGGCCTCCCCGATGATCGCCGTCACCAGGAGGCCCATGAGCGCAAGCGGGAGGACCGCCGCCGCCCACAAGGACGTGCGCCGGTGCCGCCAGCCGCCCGCGGGCGGTATGCGCCCCCGCTTGTCGCTCATCACGCGCCTCCTGCCGATTCGGTCCTCCTTGATATCAGTGTACTCCGTGAACGCCGGCCCAAAGCCCATTCAGGTCAAAGGGGCATAGACCCCGGGCATAAAAGGTGTGCGCGGGGCCTGCGCGAACGCGCCCACGACCGGCTCGATCGCCAAGCCCAGATCCTCGGCCCACGAGGGGTGCCCGTAATCGAGGTCCGTGAACGACCACAGCCCCCGGCGCGACCGGCAGGCGGCGGCCACGAGGTGGATGCCCTCGTCGGCGCCCGCCCCCACGAGGCAGCCGCCCAGCATCTGGCCGGTCTCGCCGTCGAACACGATCTCGCCACCCCCGGCCGTGGCCCCGTGGGCGCGGGCCTTCAGGGACGCCCCGAGCGGGATCGTCACGACCTCGGGCGTAAAGCCCGCGCTCTCGGCCAGGTCCTCGCTCAAGCCGACCGCGGCGAGCGGCCAGACGGTCTCCACCACGAACGGCACTTGGTGATAATTGCGCACGCGCGCGTTGCCGCGCACCGCGTTATGGCCGGCGATCCGCCCGCTGTGGATCGCCGCCGCCGCGGTCATCGGCCCCCCGGCCATGTCGCCGACCGCGTAGACCCCGGGGAGCGAGGTCTCGCAGGCGCCATTGGTCGCCACGAAGCCCGCGCCATCGCGCAGGACCCCCAAGGCATCGAGCCCCAGGGACCGATCCCGGGGGACGCGCCCCACGGCCACCACCACGCGATCGAACGCGGCCTGACTCCCGTCCGTGAAGCGCACCTCGATGTCGTGGTCCCTCGGACTTGCCGCGGCGACGGTGAGCATGAGGCGCAGATCCACGCCGAGGTCGCGCAGCCCGCGCTGTACGATCCCCGCGGCGCGCTCGGACACGCACGCACGGTTCAGAAGGCGCGGGCCGCGGCTTATGAGGGTCACGCGACTCCCGAAGCGGCGCAACACGAACGCCGCCTCGACGCCGGCCGCCCCGCCGCCGACGCACAAGACCCGCGGCGCATCCTCCTTGAGGCTTGTCAGAAACCCGTCGGTGTCGACGACGAAGCGCCCATCGGGCGGACACGGGGCCAGGCGCGCGGGCGCGCTGCCGACGGCGAGGATCACCCGCCAAGCGCTGATCCTCTGGAGGCCGTCCGGGCGCGTGACCGCGATCTCCTGCGGCCCCATCAGCCGGCCGCTCCCGTGGAGGACCGTGATCCCGAGCGCCCGCAGGCGCTGGGGGAGGCCGCGGCGGACGTCGCCCACTAGGTGCTCGCTGAAGGCCGTGGCGGCCGCGCGATCCGGGATCAGGGACCCCTGAACGCCGCGCCCCAGGAAGCCCTGGGTCGTCCCGAGGAGGCGCGCGATATGGGTCAGGGCCTTGTGGGGGATGCAGGCGCGGTTCAGACAGGCCCCACCGACCGCGCGATCCTCGATCAGGGCGACACGCGCGCCCAGGGCCCGCGCCGTCAGCGCCGCCTTGTACCCCGCGGCACCCGCGCCGATGACGGCGACGTCATAGTCCATAAGCGGCCCGGGCCGGGCCCTGCGCGCACGCGCGCACGAAGGCCACGAAGGATGCGGCCCACCGGCAGCCGGCGACGTCGCGCAGGTGCGCGTAGCTCGCGAGACAGTTTGCGATGAGGAGGCCGTCGTGACGCCCGTCGATCCCGTGCCCGCGCACGACCTCGTAGGCAAAACGCGCATCCGGCCCCAAGCCCACGAGCTCCGAGTAATGGAATTCGTGCGCCGGCAGGCCCCGGGCCTCGGAGTCCCCCGCCGGGGGCCAGGGGTGAGCGCGTGTCGCCTTCAGGACCATATAGCCGTGGCCGACGGGGGTCTCATGAAGGATGACATCGGCCGGGATGAAGCCCGTCATCGGGTAGGTGACCCCGTCCCAGGTGAGGCGGCGCGCGAGATACATAAGCCCCCCGCACTCGGCATACGCGGGCAGCCCGGCCGTGAGTGCCGCGCGCAACGCCGCGCGCAGGGCGGCGTTCTGCGCCAGGGCCCGCGCCTGGGTCTCGGGAAAGCCACCACCCAAAAAGAGCCCGTCGACCGCGGGCAGGCGCGTGTCCTTCAGGGTATCGAAAGGCACGAGTTCGGCGCCGGCCTCGGCCAGGGCCTCGCGGTCCCCCGGGTAGTAGAAACTGAAGGCGGCATCCTCGGCGATGCCGATGCGCACGCGTGTGGCGCTTGCCCGCGGGGGCCGCGCGATGGGCGCGGGGGCCTCGCCGGTGAGCGCCTGTAAGGCCGCAAGGTCGACGTGGTCCCGGACGTGGCGCGCGATCGCGGCGATGTGCCGCTCGGCCTCCCCGATCTCGCCCGCCGGGATCAACCCGAGGTGGCGCTCCGTGAGGCGCAAGGCGCGATCCTCCAGGAGCGCGCCCACGACCGGGACATCGGTGTAGGCCGCGAGCACCGCGCGCAGCTTGGCCTCGTGGCGGGCGCCGCCGACGCGGTTCAGGATGATGCCGGCGATCGGTAAATCGGGGTCGAAGTGGCGGTAGCCGAGGACCAAAGGCGCGAGCCCGCGGCTCACGCCTTTGGCATCGAGCACCAGCACCACCGGGACTTTGAGACTGTGCGCCAGGGCCGCGTTGCTGTCCGAGCCATCGAGCGCGATCCCATCGAAGAGCCCCTTGTTGCCCTCGATCACGAGCATATCCGCGCCGTCTGCGGCGCGCGCCCACAGGGTCTCGATCTCGGCGCGGCTTTGGGTATTGAAGTCGAGGTTCTGGCAGGGCCTGCCGCTTGCGCGCGTAAGCCACAGTGGGTCGATGTAATCCGGGCCTTTTTTGTAGGGCTGCACGCTGAGCCCTTGCTGCGCGAAGGCCGCGCACAGGCCGATCGCGGCCGTGGTCTTGCCCGAGGACTTGTGGGCGGCCGCGAGATAAAAGCGCGTGATCACGGGGGCGCCCCGGGATCGACGACCTCATCGGCGAGCGAGCGCGGCAGAAACGGCCACAGCCGGATCGCGATCAGGACGATAAGGGCGGTGACGGCGATGCCGCTTGCCGCCAGGACCGTCTCCGGCCAGCGCGGGACGTAGGTGTGCACGACACCATCGTAGAAGCGGCTGTGGACGATCATCCCCGGGAACAGGGTCAGGGGATAGGACTGCCCGCCGATGATCAGCACATAGATCTGGGCAAGCCCGCCCGCGACCACCGCCGCGGCCGCCGCCAGGAGGCGCCCCGGGCCGCCGCCCGGGATCAACAAGAGGGCGAGCGGCACGAGCCCGCCGATCGCCACCTGCCCGACCCAGAAGAGGGCCGTGATCACACCCCCGCGCAGCAACACGAACGCCTCGACCCCACGGTGGCCGGCCCAGTAGAGGTTCGTCAGGTGGTAGACCATAACGAAATACAACACCGCCCCCACGAACACCGCGAGCAGGCCGCGCAGGGTCGTGAGCACGAAGGCCCCGAGCGGGCGCTCGGTCGCGGCAAAGCCCACGATCAAGACGATCAGATAGACCGCAAGACCGAAGGCCAGCGACATGATGATGAACATCGGCGCGAGCAGCGCCGAGTCGTAGGCGGTGCGGGCGGCGAGAAACCCGAAGATCGAGCCCGTGCCGGTCGTCAGAATCAAGCGCCAGAAGAACGCCGCGATCCCGACCGGGCGGGTGAGGTGCGTCAGGCGACGGCTCATCATGAACCAGAGATACAAGCCGACGATCGCGAGAAAGCCGGTGTAGAGATAGATGTTCCAGGCGAAGATCGACGAGAAGTTCGGATAGAACACGGTGTCCAGGAGATGCCCGGGGCGCCCGAGATCGAGCACCAGATCCCAGAGCCCGCCGATCAAGAGCGCGATCGCCAGAAGCCCCGACAAGGGGGCGAGCGGTTTGTAGGGCGCGCGCCGGAAGACCGAGGCGATCGAGGCCACGTTCAAGGCCCCGGAGGCCGCCACGATCAGGAACACGGCGGCGACGTGCGGCAGGCCCCAGACGATCTGATTGGTCATGCCCGTCACGTGATGGCCATGGGCGCGCATGTACAAGGCGGCAAGGAGACCCGCGGCGCCGATGAGGGCGCAAACGCCCAGCGCCGCCCAATAGAGGGGCCCCCGGCCGGTGATGCTGCGATACGCGACTGTGCTCATCGATCCTCCGCCTAGAGTCCGCGGTAATGCACGCCCGGCTCGAGCCCCCAATGGGCGCCGATGGTCGTGGTCGCGTAATGCCGGATGCGCCGGGCGATGGCGCTCTTCGGGTCGTGCAG
>DAHWKH010000007.1 GCA_027343725.1 Acidiferrobacteraceae bacterium | reverse complement strand
CAGCGGCAAGACCACCAGCGCCGGGGGGACCGGCCTGTCCACCGCGAGCCTCGAGGCGGCCCTGCCCACGGGATTCAATACCAACGCCTGGGTGATCTACGCCGGCCACACCGCGCCTTTGTTGAAGGCGTTTATGACGCCGCTCACGGTCACGGTCGGGAGCAATACGGAGACCTATACCGGCAGCGCCTTCTCGCTCACGGATCTGCACGCCACTTATGCCGTCAACGGCGGCCCCGCCACCACGACCGCGCCCTCCGCCAATTTCTACGGCAGCAGCGCCCCCTACGGCAGCAACGCCGTCAACGTGGGCACCTACAGCTACGCAAGCGGCAACCTCTGGTCCGACCAGCAGGGCTATCTCATCACCGCCCATATCGGGACCCTGACCATCAGGTCCCAAATACGCCAGCAAGGCGCCATCGGCATGGCGTCGCGCTTCGTGCAGGAGGGGGTGCTCGTGTCCCGCTATGTCCTGGCCGACAAGGCGGGATCCCTGATCGGAGCGCCCCGGGCCCCGCTTTTGACGATCAGCCCCGACGCGGTGAACGTCCCCGGGGTGTCGTGCACCGCGCGCGGCTGCGCAGAGACCGGGGAGTAGGGCATGGCCGCAGGTCCCGCCCCGCAGGCCCGGCCGGCGTCCGCCCCGCCGCCGCGCCTGGACATCCATCTGCGGCTGCAGCCCTCGACCGCCTTTCTCGGGATCCTCGCGGAGCTGATTGAGCCAAAGGCCTTGCCGTTGTGACCCATTGTCATTCGCCGCTTGCACCGGTCGGCGCCAGGTGACGAAAGAGTCGGCGGTAGAGGACGAGATACAGGGCCTGGAAACCGCCGGCTATGAAAAAGGGCAGGGCCAGGAAGCCCACATGGTAGAGGAGGCCGGCCACCAGGGGCCCGAAGGCCCGCGGGACCTGCACGGACACATTGTTGAGGCTCGCGGCCAAGCCCCGCCGATGCCCGCGCACAAGACCCAAGTTCAGCGCCTGGCGCGCGCCGGCGGTGCCGCGATTGAGCGCTGATCGCAAGACGTAGAGGACCGCGGCCGCCCAGAAGGTGGGCGCAAACGGCAGGATGAGGAGCACGATCAAGCCGAGATAACGCATCCCGAGGATCGCGCGTACCGCCCCGAAGCGATGCGTGAGACGACCGACAAACAAAGACGCCCCAGCGGTCGTAAAGAGCGCAAGGCCCATGACCGGGCCGATACTCAGGGGGCCGTGTCCGAAGCGGATCGCAAACCAATACGCCATGAGCGGCCCCATGAGGCCGATCCCGATTCCATTCAGGGCGTTGATGCCAAGAAGCTTCAGGAGGCGGCGATTTTCCGAACGGGTCAGGGCATGACCCTCCGGGCGATCGTCCTGGACTTGCGGCACGGGGCACTCATCCGGAATATGGCGCAAGAACACGAGCCCGGTCACGGCCGTCAACAGGACGAGCGCAAAGAGCGGCCGGTAGGAGAGGGCGCCGGGTAGCAGGGGTGCCAGGAAGTGGGGAAGACTCGCGAGGACCGCGCCTATGCCCATGCCGGTAAAACCCCCGGCCGTGTTGAGGCTGTAGACGCGCGCGCGCTCGTGCGCATCGACGAACTCCGATAGCCAAGCGAGCTCGACCGGGGCGAAGGGACCTGCGCCGCCATTCAATCCGTGCCCGAAGCTCCCCAAAACCGCCGCCGTCCCCAGGATCCATGGATTGCTGCTGCCAAGCGCTAGGCCCGCGGCGAGAATCTGTGCCCACTCATAGGCCAGCAGAAAGCCCTTGCGGCCGCGTCGATCGGAGAGGGGTCCCACGGCCAAGGCCATCATCGCCGACAACAACAGGGCGCCCATGAAAAGCGTACCGATGGCGGGCGCCGACCAGTGCAGGGCGTGCAGATACAACGCAAAATCGACCACTAGCGCGCCCTGGCCGACACTGCGCACCGCGCGCATCGCCATGAGATAACGCGCTTCTTCGGATAGGGCGCGGAACATGAAAGCGCGACGTCTCTCTTACGCTGATGGTGTTCGGCACACGCCTGCGGGCCGGCGTGACATTGGGAAAGACTCGATCGGGATTCGGCTCGGGCTCTTACGACTCCCGGCGGGCATCGCTACCGGCCTTTGCGAACACGCTCCGCCACCAGCGCTTACGGCTCTCCGGCAGGGGGCGCGGGTCGTCGAGCCGCTCCGGCGGCATGCGCGTCACGAGCCAGCCGGGAAGGGTCTTGACGCCTGAACTCCCGCAGGAACTTCCGAGATTGTGCGGATCGAAGATCTTGATAAAGGTCGGGTCGTCCTTGTCGTCGGCATACACGATCCCGCAGTAATCCTCCTTGTGGTCCCGCTTCAGGAGCGCCGTGATTTCCTGCGTAAAAGCGATAAGCGCCGAGGCCTCGGCAGGCGCCGCCGGCGGCACATCTCCCACGGCGTAAATGTACCAACCCGCGGCCTGCGCACGTACCCGGGCCCAGAGGTCATCGAGCTGTTGCCACGTGACAATACCGCTAAACGCGCCCGACAAACGCTCCGCGAAGGAGGGAATCCGGATGGAATCCACGCCTTATCTCCTCACCCTACTGAATAGACCGCGGCACCCCTTCCCCCCGGGGCATACCGCCCACACACGGTCGCGCTCCGAGGCCCCTCAGGTGCCGTCGGGGGAGTGCTTACCGGCGGCCCGCACCGGGCAGGTCCTAATCCCCAGCAGCTGATAAACGCCGCAATATCCGACAACCCCGGTGATGAGCGGGACAACCCCGATCCATCCCCATGGCGCCCATTTGCCGGTCACGGCGAGCGCGATCAACACAAGCCCCAGAACGATCCGAATGCCGCGATCCAACATCCCTTCGTTCGCCACCATTGTTTTATCCTCCGCAAGCGACCCGGATTGCACGATAGGTCATTGGCCTCACTTTCACAAGGCCGGGCCCGCGCCCGCCTGGGTCTGCCGGTTTCATGTCCCGTTGCGAGGATCCGTCCGGTCCGGGCCCGCTGTACTTTAGATATACCATGAAGTGTATTCCGTAATAGGCTGACTGACATAGCATATATTCTCCATGCCATGGGCCCTTCGTCCCTCTATAATTTGACATAATATACATTATGCGTACTCAAGGAGGGGCGCAACCCACCGCCCATAGCCCCATGCCGTCTGACGTCATCCATCGAACGCCGGGCAAATGACGCGAGGTATATACTTGGGGCATGAAAGACATTCGGTACGGATCCTTCGATCCGGCGGTACGCAACGCCGAGAAGGAATCAGCGCGAGCTGAGGACGCCCATCGCGTGGAATCCGGCGCGCTCACACGTGAGCAATTGGCGCGCCGGAACGCGTTTATCCCGTATAGCATCGACTTGTCCCGCTGGAAGATGATCCATGATTCGATCGTCGAAGGTGATGATGAGCTGCCATGAGCGGCCCCGAAAATGATGGTTTGACCGCCGATGAGGTTATCGCCATGCTGGCGATGCTCAAGGGCATTGATCCGCCGATCCTGGTCGGTGGTCAAGCGCTGAATGTCCTCGCGCGCCACTATCGCGTCGCGGGCTTTGATGTGCAATTGAGCGTCGATATGGATTTCGTTGGTGACAGCGAGGAAGCGCGTGAGGTCGCCCGGCTCTGGGGCGCCGATGTCAAAGTGCCGACAATGGACGACAGCACCCCTCATACAGCGCTCCTCACGATCCGTCGCGCCGGACGAGCGCCGCTGGTCGTGGATTTCCTGGAAAGCGTCGCGGAAAGCGCTTTTGGGGCCGAAGTGCCCTCTATCCGCATCACCGAGGATGGCGTGGCAATACGCGTTATGCACCCGCTATCCTGCCTGCAAAGCCGCCTTTGGAACATCTACGGACCCCTTGCCAGGCATAATGCGCGCGAAATCGATCGCGTGCACCTCGCCATCTTAGTGCTTCGCGCGCATCTGGGGACTTTGCTGGACAACGGTGATACACGCGGCGCACTGAAGGTCATCGAACGCCTCGTGCGACGCACGGCGCTATCCAGAGTCAGCCGGAAAGCATGGGTCCGTGATGGCATTGACGTGCTGGCAGCGGTACCCATTGGCCATGAGGCCCTCCCCGAATCGTTTCGCGCCGCGCGATGGCCTTCAATAGAAAAATGGGTCCATGACGCCCGCCAAGCCGAGGAACAGGGACAACGGAACGCGGCCAGGAGATCGTCTCCCGGATGACCATTAGGGCATGACGCTCTGATCCACGGCGACGCGCGGGTCGGCAGCGAAGCTCGGGGCGGACACCATTGCGGAACGGCGCGAGACCAAGGCTGTGCGGCGTCGTGGGAAGGACGGTATGCGCCGCGGCCCTGATGATCCTCGTGAACGCCCGCGGGGCGGCGGCACGGCCCCTACCCCGCCACACGGGACGAGGTGCTGCGCTGTGGCGGGACCTGTCGGAGACGAAGACCGAGCTCGCCGATCGCGGGGTCTCGTTCGCGGGCGTTCTGCAAGCCGACGGCTCGCACGTCTTTGCGGGCGGCGTGCCCCGGGCCCTGACGTTCGACGGGCAGTATCTGTGGGATCTGAACCTCACGGTCGACACGCGCGCACTCTTCGGCTGGCGCGGAGGCACCCTCTTTCTCGATGCCCAAAGTCACGCCGGCCCGAGCGTGGATGTCCGCCAGGTCCCGGCGATCGCCGATCCCGACAACATGGACGCGCGCGCCGAGACCTCCCTCGATCGCGCGTGGTACCAGCAGGATCTCGAGTCGCGCAGGCTGCGCGTGCGCATTGGACTCATGTACGTCGACGATCAGTTCCTCACCGTGCCGTTCGGGGAGCACTTCGTGTCTTTGGACTTCTCGTCGAACGCCTCGATCAGCGCCTTCGTGCTGCCGACCTACCCAAGAGGCGCTTGGGGCGGCGATGCATTCGCCTATCCGACCCGCAGTCTCTCGTTCGCGCTCGGTGTGTTCCGTGACGATGCGACCGAACTCCCCTACAACCCGCACGGTACTCTGATCATCACCGAGGGGGCCTGGCGCGGGGCACGCGATGGCCTGCCTGTGAAGTTGCAGGTGGGCGGATGGGTCGATGAAGCAGCCTTCCGGCGATTCTCGGGCGGCATCGTCCACCACGCGGCCGGCGCCTACCTCGTTGCAAGCGGCACGCTCTGGCGGCAAACCGATGATCGCGGGATCGGCGCCTTCCTGGAGTTCGGTCGCGCGCCCCCTGCCCTCGCCTTTGTCCGGCAGAATCTCGGCGTCGGCATCGCGTGGACCGGGCCCTGGAGCGCGCGCCCACATGATCAGTTCGGCATCGCCTATGCGCGCAGTGAGCTCGCAACGCATGCGGGCTTCACGCAGGACTTCGAGAGCGAGATCGAGGCCTACTATCGATTCGCCGTCTCCCCCGACTGGAGCGTGCAGCCCGACATCGAGTACTGGGCGCATCCGGGCGGCGGCGATACGCCGAGCACGGTGCTCGGTCTTGTGCGCGTGACGCTTGCATTCTGAAACGCCGCGTTCCGGACAAAGCGCGTCAAGGGTTGGGGGCCACCAAGGGCCTCACGAGGATCCGCGTCTGTCCGTAAGGCGCCGAGAGCAGCCACAGAAACGCGAGATAACTGATGAGAAATTGCAGAATGATGTGCAAGGGACCGAGAAAGACCAGGAAGACCATGGCCACGAACGCCACCACCCAGGTGCGCCAGGCAACCCCCCACCACAGTGCGAGAGCCGCCTCGAGCGGCAACGGGAGGGACAAGGGCTCCGTGGAAGAGACGATGATGAAGGCATGCGGTGCGCCGCGCAGGAGAAAGGGTTTGCGAAAGATCACGGCCCGCATCAGCCAGACGCTGTAGAGAATGAGCAGCGGGATCAGGAGGAGCCACAGGAGCCCTGCGCCCATGAGAGTCCCGGCCATAACCGAACCTGGACGCGCCAGCAGATGCCCGGTGAGCGCACCAAGGGTGAGGACGGCGAGCGCAAGCGCCAGCGGAAACAGAGAAAACCGCCATGTGAAGCGCCACCAGAGGTGCAAAGCCGGCAGCGCCATATTGCCGGAGCGCAACACGAGCGGGGCTTGAACCGGTTCGCTATCGTTCACTCTGTCGCTGTCCTCGTCATGACCCTCGACGCATCGGGCTGCGCCTGATGCCGCGATCCTGTACCATGGGGCGGATGTGGACCAGGCTTAACGCCGATTTTTCGGCTTATCCAAAGGAGACTCGCCCGACATGCCTGACAGTCATTCGCCCCACTACAATCCGGAGCAAGACCTCGCCTTCGCCTTGATGCGGATCCTGTTCGGCGTGATCTGGGTCGTCAACACGATCCTCCAGGCCAACGCCTATTATGTCAACCATTTTCTTGGATCGATTGTGGCTCGCATCAAGGGCCAGACGAGCCTTGTCAGCCACTATTTGTACGCCGTGGTCCATGTCCTCACGGTGCTCGGTCCCCGCCACGTCGCGATCGGCACCGTGGTCCTCGATGCCATCCTCGCCCTGTCGCTTTTGACGGGTCTCGCGCTGCGGCCCCTGGCACGGCTCGGGATGATCTATACCTTCTTCCTGTGGACCACGGTCGGGGGATTCGGGGGGCCTTATATCCCCGGGGCGACGGACCCCGGCACCGCGATCGTGTACACCCTCACCTTCTTCACCATCCTCTCCGTTCCGTCGGAACAACGGTTGACGGTGGGCGGACACGTCCGGCACGTGCCCGAGACCCATGAAATCGAGATCGTGCGGGTGTTGTTCGGCCTCTTGTGGCTGTTCGATGCCTTCTGGAAATGGCAGCCGGCGTTTCTCGAGCACAGCCTCAGTTACCTGCGCGCCTCGCAAGTCGGGCAGCCCGGATGGATCGTCGCCTACATCGGCCTTTTCATCCACATCATCCGCTTCGTGGGTCCCCTCCTCTTCGGGCTCTTCGCGGCACTCGCGGAGACCTTGCTCGGCTTGAGCCTGCTCACGGAACGCGGTCTCAAATGGTCGCTGCCGCTCGGCTTCTTCTACTCGTTCGGGGTCTGGACGACGGCCGAGGGCTGGGGCGGGCCTTACGCCTGGGGGAGCACGGGCAACCGAGGCGATATGCTGGGGACTGCCGACATGTACATGATCGTCTACCTCTATCTCATCGTGGCCTACCTCTACAAAAGCCCGAAAAAGGTTCTGTGAGAAGGACTTACCGCACTCTCCGCAGAGAATACATAAATAACATGATGAGTTAGCGGTAAGCGACTGATCTTACTTAGAAAGAGTGGAGAATCTAGGGGCGGCGGACGTCAGCAGGCCCCGCCCCGCCTTCAGGCGGCCTTGGGAAACAACCGGAAGAAATTGCGATGGGTCGCGTCGGCGATGCGCTCCACCGGCACGCCGCGGATCGTGGCGAGACACTGGGCGACGTGCGGCACGTAGGCCGGTTCATTGCTCTTGCCGCGGTGCGGGACCGGCGCGAGATACGGGGCATCGGTCTCGATCAGGAGTCGCTCCTCCGGCACCCAGCGCGCGACCTGACGCAACGCCTCGGCGTTCTTGAAGGTGACGATGCCCGAAAACGAGATGTAAAAGCCGAGCGCCAGCGCCTCGCGCGCGAACGCCTCGCTCTCCGTGAAGCAGTGAATCACCCCGCCGGTCTCGGACGCGCCTTCTTCCTTCAGAATGCGCAAGGTGTCCTCGGAGGCCTCGCGGGTATGGATGATGAGCGGTTTGCGGAGGCGGCGTGCCGCGGCGATGTGCTGGCGGAAGGCCTCTTGCTGCCCGCGCGCGTCCCCGTCCGCGAGCCGATAATAATCGAGCCCGGTCTCCCCGACCGCCACCACCTTGTCGCGATCTCCGAGCCGCACGAGATCCTCGAACACCGTGGCGCTCACCGGGGCATGATGGGGGTGGACGCCGACCGAGGCCGTGATTTCCGGGTGATCCTCGCTCAACGCGCAGATGACCTCGAGGTCGTCGAGCGCAACGCTCACGCACAACATGTGACCGACCTCGTGTGAAGCGGCGCGCGCGAGGACCGCGTCGACATCGTGACACAAGGGATCGAGGTGCAGGTGGCAATGGGAATCGACGTAGGGCATGCCTACATCGTATGGGTCGGGCGATCCGATTGCAATTGGCCGATCAAAAGGGTCTCGATCTTGCTGCGCGCGGTGTCGGCATCCTTGGCACTGAATTGGATGCCGATCCCGGGTGCGCGCCCGCGCGGGGCGTCCTGGGGCGTGATCCACACGACGTGGCCGGCCACCGGGATCTTCTCCTTGCTGTCAAGGAGCGTGAGCAGCATGAAGACCTCGTCTCCGAGCTGATACGGCTTGGTCGTCGGGATAAAGAGTCCGCCGCCTTTGAGAAACGGCATATAGGCCGTGTAGAGCGCGTTGCGGTCCTTGATCACAAGCGAGAGCACGCCCGGCCGGGGCGGGGCGGCTTTGGGCGCATTGCTGACCGGTGATATCGCCATTGTCGTCACGCTCGTGCGTCTTCGAAGTTGAGAAACACGCTATCCCACATCGCGCGTCGGTCCAGGGGCGCATCGGCGAGTGCCCGCCATTCCAGGATCTCGTCCCACACGCGATAGACCCGACGTAAGTCTAGCCGAGTCGCCAGGGCCTGCAAGCGTTGCGTGCGTTCCGCGGAGGCCGGGGCGCGGCGCGCCAGCCCGAGGGCCACGAGTTCCGCCAAGAGCTCGGCGAACAGCACGAGCCCATCGTCCCCGTCGCCGGCCTGCCAGGCCTCGCTCGCATTCACCGCGTCCAGGCGCCGCTCACAGAGCGGCTCCAGGATGGCGAGCAGGCGCGCCGGGGCGGTGAGCGCCTCGGCGGTGAGCGCCTGCGCGCACAGCGGCGCCCCGCGCGCCCGGTCCAGGGCGGCAGGCGCGGCCTTCACGCCCTGCGCGTCCAGATAGGCCAGTGCCGCCGCGCGCGCGGGCTTTGCCAGATCGAGGCGCTGGCAGCGCGAGCGGATGGTGGGCAAAAGGCGCCCGGGGTTTGCCGTCACCAGGATCAGAAAGCTCTCCCCCGGGGGCTCCTCGAGCGTTTTGAGGAGCGCGTTGGCGGCCGAGCGGTTGAGCTGGTCGGCGGGCGCGATCAGCGCCACGCGCCGCTTCGCCAGATGCGGCGTGAGCGCCAGAAAGGCGTTGAGGTCGCGGGCGCTGTCGACCGGGATCCCGCTCTTGCCCGGCGCCGGCGCGACACTGAGGATGTCGGGGTGCTGGCCGCTCGCCGCGAAGCGGCAATCGCGACAGACCCCGCAGGCCCTCCCCTCTTCGCAAACGAGACGCATGGCCAGCTCTTCGGCGAAGGCCTGCTTGCCGATGCCGGGGGGACCCGCGACGATCAGGGCGTGGGCCAGGTGGTCGTTGTCGGGGAGCCGCTCCCAGGCCGCCTGTTGCCAGGGGAATCGCATCAGGCGTGCGCCGACTGCAAGACGGCCTCGACCGCGCGCGACACCTCCGTGAGCGACCGGTCGGCGGCGACCACGGCGATGCGCCCGGGTTGGGCCTGGGCGCGCGCCAGATAGCCCGCGTGCACGCGCGCAAAAAATTCCCGGCTCTCGGACTCGATGCGGTCGGCCGGGCGCCCGCTGCGGCGCGCGAGCGCGACCTCGATCGGCACGTCGAACAAGAGCGTGAGGTCCGGCGCGCGCACCTCGAGCGCCTGCATGAAGCTATCGATCAAGGCAAGCGGCAGCCCGCGCCCGTAGCCCTGGTAGGCATAGGTGGCATCGGCGTAGCGATCGCAGACCACGGTTTTGCCGAGCGAGAGCGCGGGTTCTATGACGGTTTTGAGATGTTGGACGCGGGCGGCGAAGACCAGCGACAATTCGCTGCGGGCCTCGATCAAGGCATGGTCGAGAAGGATATGCCGGATGCGCTCACCGATCTCCGTGCCGCCGGGTTCCCGCGTCACGATCACCCCGAGCGGGTTCGCGGACTCACAGAACGCGACGACCGTGTCGATCTGGGAGCTCTTGCCGCATCCGTCGAGGCCCTCCAGGGTGATGAACAGCGGCTTACGGGGAGCTGTCGAGTTCATATTTACGGATTTCGCGATCCTGAGCCTTGAGCGTATCAGAGAATACATGACCGCCATGGCCCGTGGCCACAAAATATAAGGCACGCGTTTTTTGGGGATGCAACGCCGCGTGCAGGGTGCGGGGGCTCACGAGCCCGATGGGGGTCGGCGGCAGACCATGGTGGAGATAGGTGTTGTAGGGGCTCGGAAAGGCGAGATCGGCGATCGTGAGAACCCCTTGGTAGCGTCGCCCGAGACCGAAAATCACGGTCGGATCGGTCTCGAGCAGCATATGGCGCTTGAGTCGATTGACGAAGACCCCGGCGATTTTGCGCCGCTCGCCGTCGGCCGCCGTCTCCTTCTCGATCAGGGACGCGAGAATCAAGGCTTGTTCAGGGGTCTTCACCGGGAGGCCGGGCGCGCGCTGTCCCCAGTCGCGGCGCAAGAGTGCCTCGAGGCGTTCGTGGACGCGGCGCAAAATCGCGAGCGCGCCCGCGTTGCGGACGTAGAAATACGTATTGGGGAGAAAGCCCCCCTGGAGACTGTGCCGATCCTTGAGCGCGACCCGGATTTGGGCGTTCGAGAGGCCGCGGATATCGTCTTTGAGGTGGGGCGCCCGGGCGAGGGCCTTGCGGAT
>DAHWKH010000001.1 GCA_027343725.1 Acidiferrobacteraceae bacterium | reverse complement strand
GTGAGGGCGGTACGCCCCGCAGGCCGAAGGCGCACAGTCGCGGTATGAGTCGATAAAGAAGCTGGGCATTCCGCGTGGGTAGGCGGCGACGCCTACAAGTGCAGGAGCGGCACGATCAAGATCGCCACGATGTTGATGATCTTGATCAGCGGATTCACCGCCGGGCCGGCCGTGTCCTTGTAGGGGTCGCCGACCGTATCACCGGTCACCGCGGCCTTGTGGGCCTCCGAGCCCTTGCCCCCGAGATGGTCGTCCTCGATGTACTTCTTGGCGTTGTCCCAGGCCCCGCCGCCCGTGGTCATGGAGATGGCCACGAACAAGCCCGTGACGATCGTGCCCATGAGCACGCCGCCCAGGGCCTGGGGTCCCAACAGGATCCCGACGATCAGGGGGACTGCGATCGGCAGGAGCGAGGGCACGATCATCTCGCCGATGGCGGCCTTCGTGAGCATGTCGACCGCGCGCGAGTAGTCCGGCCGGGCCGTGCCCGCCATGAGGCCCGCGATCTCGCGGAACTGGCGGCGCACCTCGACCACCACCGCACCCGCGGCGCGCCCCACGGCCTCCATGGCCAACGCCCCGAAGAGATAGGGGACGAGCCCGCCGATGAAGAGCCCGATGATGACCATGTGGTTCGAGAGGTCGAAGGGCACGGCGTGGTGGCTGCGGGCCGTCAACTCGTGCGTGAAGTCCGCGAACAGCACCAACGCCCCGAGGCCCGCCGAGCCGATGGCGTAGCCCTTGGTGACGGCCTTGGTGGTGTTGCCGACGGCGTCCAGGGGGTCGGTGACCGCGCGCACGGTCGGGGGCAGGTCGGCCATCTCGGCGATGCCCCCGGCGTTGTCGGTGATGGGGCCGTAGGCGTCGAGGGCGATGATCATGCCGGCGAGCGAGAGCATCGCGGTCACGGCGATCGCGATCCCGTAGAGCCCCGCGAGGGCATAGCCCCCGGCGATGCCGCCGCAGATCACGAGCACCGGGGCGGCGGTGGCCTTCATGGAGACCGCGAGTCCGGCGATGATGTTGGTGCCATGCCCGGTGGTCGAGGCCTGGGCGATGGTGCGCACCGGGCCGTATTCGGTGGCCGTGTAGTACTCGGTGATGACCACCAGGAGCCCGGTCACCGCGAGGCCGACGAGGGCCGCGTAGTAGAGGTGCAGGACCGGGTAATGGCCGTTGCCGTGCATGAGCCACACGGTCACGGGATAAAAGAGCGCGGCGGCCACGACACCGGTCGCGATGAGGCCCCGGTAGAGGGCGTTCATGATCTTGCCGCCGGCGCGCGCGTGCACGAAGCGCGTGCCGACGATGGTCGCGAGGATCGAGGCCGCGCCCAGCGCCAGCGGGTACACGAGCGCCCCGCCGAAGCCCGCGAGGTCCAGGTGACCGAGGAGCATGGTCGCGACCACGCTCACCGCGTAGGTCTCGAACAGGTCGGCGGCCATGCCCGCGCAGTCGCCGACGTTGTCGCCGACGTTGTCGGCGATCACCGCCGGGTTGCGCGGGTCATCCTCGGGGATGCCGGCCTCGACCTTGCCGACGAGGTCGGCGCCGACGTCGGCGCCCTTGGTGAAGATCCCGCCGCCCAAACGCGCGAAGATCGAGATCAGGGAGCCGCCGAAGGCGAGCCCCACGAGCGGCGAGAGATCGAGGGCGTGGCCCGCGGGCGTGAGCGCCGAGAGGATCGCGAAATACCCGCTCACCCCGAGGAGCCCCAAGCCCACCACCAGAAGGCCGGTGATGGCGCCGCCGCGGAAGGCCACCTTGAGCGCGGCGTCGATGCCGTGCGAGGCCGCGGCCGCGGTGCGCACGTTCGAGCGCACGGAGACGTTCATGCCGACGTAGCCCGCGAGCCCCGAGAGCACGGCGCCGATGGCGAAGCCCACGGCGGTCAGGTGATTCAGGAAGACAAAGATGAGCACAAACAGGACGATGCCGACGAGCGCGATGGTGCGGTACTGGCGATTCAGGTAGGCCTTGGCCCCCTCCTGCACGGCCTGCGCGATCTCCATCATGCGCGCAGTCCCGGTCGGCTGCCTCAGGACCCAGCGGATCGAGACTCCCCCATACAACAGTGCCAAAACGGCACAGCCCAACACGACAACAAGATCAACGGACATGCTTTGACTCCCTAGGATGATGTCAGAATCGCGCGATGGCCGCGCCTCGCGCCTATAGTTTGTGATTACGGCTTCTTCAGTGCGAGACCCCCCTCGAACCGGGTGCCCGGCTCAAACCCGAAGACGCGGTCCAGCCCCACTTCGCGAATCAAGGTGTCGACCGCGGCCTGGCCATGCTCCCGGAACACCTCGGAGAGAATGACCTTGGCCGCATTGCCGTTGTAAAAACCGCCAAAACCAGCTTGGACTTGCAGGAGTTCTCGGGCCTTGTCAATTGTCATGTCGACATCCCGGACTCATCCCGTTGCGCCTAGACCGAGAAGTCGTCGTTCAGTTTTTTCTTCACGGCGACGTTTTTCAACCGGACATAGCTCGGCAGCCCGTTTTTGTAGGGCGGATAGTCCTCGCCCTGAATGAGGGGCTCGAGGTAAGCGCGGCACTTGCGCGTGATGCCGAAACCGTCATCGGTGATATAGTCGTCCGGCATCATTTTCTCGACATTGGCCACATCCGCGAGATCCGCCACCCCGACCTCCCAGCGATACGGCCGGTTGCTCTTGCGCACGATCGTCGGCATCACCGCGTTTTGACCCTTCACCGCGAGCTCCACGGCCTTCTTGCCCAGGGCATAGGCCTGCTCGACGTCGGTCTTCGAGGCGATGTGCCGGGCCGCGCGCTGCAGGTAATCGGACACCGCCCAGTGATACTTATAGCCCAATTTGTCCTTGATGAGCTGCGAGATCACCGGCGCGACACCGCCCAGTTGGGCATGCCCGAAGGCGTCTTTCAGGCCGCTTTCCGCCAGAAACTTCCCATCCGGGCCCTTGACGCCCTCGGAGACCACGATCGCGCAATATCCGTGGGTCTTGACCGACTGGTCGACGCGCGCGAGGAACGCCTTTTCATCGAATACGCGCTCCGGAAACAGGATGATGTGCGGGGCATCGGAGGCCTTCTCGGCCGCAAGCCCAGCGGCCGCCGCGATCCAGCCGGCATGCCGCCCCATCACCTCCAGCACGAAGATCTTGGTCGAGGTCTTGGCCATGCTCGCGACATCGAAGGCCGCCTCGCGGATCGACACCGCGACATACTTTGCCACCGAACCGAAGCCGGGCGAGCAATCGGTGATCGGCAGGTCGTTGTCGACCGTCTTCGGGACGCCGACGCACACCACCGGATAACCGAGGCGCTCGCCGATCTGCGAGACCTTATAGGCGGTATCCTGGGAATCGCCGCCGCCGTTGTAAAAAAAGTAGCCGATGTTGTGCGCCTTGAACACCGCGATCAGGCGCTCATACTGGGCCTTGTTCTCCTCCAGGCCCTTGAGTTTGTAGCGGCACGAGCCGAAGGCGCCCGCGGGCGTATGGCGCAAAGCCCGGATCGCCGCCGCTGACTCGCGGCTGGTGTCGATCAAGTCCTCCGTGAGGGCGCCGATGATGCCGTTGCGGCCGGCATACACCTTGCCGATCTTGGTCTTGTACCGGCGCGCGGTCTCGATCACCCCGCAGGCGGACGCGTTGATGACGGCCGTGACGCCCCCGGACTGGGCATAAAACGCGTTCTTGGGCTTTGCCATGTCTGTCTTTTTGCTCCCTTTCACTATCGTCATGAGAAAAACGGCCTAATGGGGCCTCTCGCCGGGACTCGGTGCGCGCATGCGCTCGTGGTCGGCCTGAAGCTGCAGCACGTGCGTGACGCACTCGCCGATATCGTCGTAGACCTCGCGCCCGGTGCCGTATTGCTCGTGGGCGCTGTAAAAAAACTGGCACCGGTAGCGCCCCTCTCCGAGCTTGAAGACCACGAAGCTCGCGCCCCGCTCGGTCCAGAAGATCGTCGGACAGGTGGTCAACTGCGTGGATTCGGGGTCGAGGCGCAAGTCGCTGTCCGCCAAATCGACGGCAACCGCCTGGCCGTAGCGTTCCTTGAGTGCCGTGCGCACAACCCACAGCTCGGTGTCGGTAAAGTCGGGTATGGGTGCCATGCAAATCCCCCATGCGCGCCCCGCAACGGGGCCCATCTCAAAATGCCGCTAGGGTAGCGCAAAAACGGGGCGCGATATATGGCGAAGGGGCACTTTTTTCCGGCTATCACCGCGACCGCAAGCCCGGAAAAAACATTGACGCAGCCAAAGTCAAAAGGTAGCTTACGATGTGGGAAAAACCCCAATACGGGGACATTCTATAAAGAACCTCTACTAGGTCAATCCACTTCTAAAGCGAGAAAAACCATGCGAATCGTGCTATTGGGAGCGCCGGGCTCCGGGAAAGGGACGCAATCCAAACTGTTGGTCGAGAAATACAAGATCCCCCAAATCTCTACGGGGGACCTCCTGCGTGCGGCGGTCGCGGCCGGGACCGAGCTTGGCCGGCGCGCGAAAGCGGCCATGGACGCGGGCCAACTGGTGACCGATGACGTGGTCTTGGGCATGATCCAGGAACGCTTGGCACAGCCGGATGCCAGAAACGGCTTCATACTGGACGGATTTCCGCGTAACAACCCGCAGGCGCAGGCCTTGGACTCGCTGCTCGCGCGTCTCGGGCAACCCCTGCAGCTCGCATTGCTCGTGGACGTCGGAACGGAGGTATTGTTGAAGCGCCTGACGGGGCGGCGGACCTGCGCCCGCTGCGGCCAGATGTACAACGTCTACTTTCAACCGCCGCGCATCGCGGGCCGCTGCGACAAATGCAACGGCGAACTTCAGCAGCGCTCGGACGACAATGAGTCGACGATCCGCAAGCGCCTCGAGGTCTACGAGCAGCAGACGGCCCCGCTCATGGCCTACTACCGCAGCCAGAACAAGCTGCGCAAGGTGACGGGCGAAGGCGACGTACAGGAGATCTTCCGCTCCATCGTGAACCTGATCGAGGACCACATTCATCCGTTGTCGGCCCTGCGCGGCGCGATCGGGCAGACCCCCGCCCCGCGCCCGAAGGTGACCGATCTGAAAGCCCCGACCCCGGTGAAGACCGCGCTGTCGGCGTCCGCGGGCACGCAGGCGGCGGCCAAGAAAGCGGCGCCCAAGAAGAAGGCGGTGGCGAAGAAGGCCGCCCCGAAGAAAAAGGCGGTGGCGAAGAAGAAGGCCGCACCCAAGAAGAAGGCCGTAGCCAAGAAAGCGGCTCCCAAGAAGAAGGCCGCACCCAAGAAGAAGGCCGTTCGGGCGCGGCGCTAAAGCAATCGGGCCCACCAGGGCGGGGCCAATGCCGCCCTGGTGGGGCAGGGGCGGCTGCGTCCCTTCCCCGCAGTCCTCAAAGCAGGTACCCTCGATCCATGACGTTTCGTCCCGCGCGCGCCCCTTTTCCCGCGACCCGCATGCGCCGTCTGCGGCGCGATCGCTTCAGCCGCGACCTCGTGCGCGAGCATTCCCTCAGCGCAAAAAACCTGATCCTGCCCGTGTTCGTCATCGAAGGGCGGGGGCAAAGCGAGGCCGTCGCGGCGATGCCCGGCGTCGAACGGCTGTCCGTGGACCGCCTGGTCGCGGCCGCGGAGGAATGGGCCCGGGACGGGCTTTCAGCGCTCGCGCTGTTCCCGGTGGTCCCTCCCGAGAAGAAATCCCAGGAAGCCGACGAGGCCTTTGACCCGGACGGGTTGGCGCAAAGGGCCGTACGCGCCCTGAAAGCGGCGATCCCGGAGCTCGGGGTCATAACCGATGTCGCGCTCGACCCCTACACCGTGCACGGCCAGGACGGGCTGACAGACAGCGAAGGCTACGTCCTGAATGACGAAACCACCGCGGTGCTCGTGCGTCAGGCGCTGAGTCATGCCGAGGCCGGGGCCGATATCGTCGCCCCCTCGGACATGATGGACGGCCGGATCGGGGCGATCCGCGAGGCCCTGGAAAGCCAGGGCTTCGTCCACACAAAGATCCTCGCCTACGCCGCCAAATACGCGTCGGCCTTTTATGACCCCTTCCGCGACGCCGTCGGCTCGCGCGCGGCCCTCGGGCATGCCGACAAGTCCACCTACCAAATGGACCCGGCCAACAGCGATGAGGCCCTGCACGAGGTGGCGCTGGACTTGGCGGAGGGCGCGGACATGGTCATGGTCAAGCCGGGGCTGCCGTATCTCGACATCATCCGCCGCGTCAAGGACACCTTCCGGGCGCCCACGCTCGCCTATCAGGTGAGCGGTGAGTACGCCATGCTGAAGGCCGCCGTCCAGAACGGCTGGCTCGATGAACGCAAGGCGGTCTGGGAGGCCCTGATCGCGCTCCGGCGCGCAGGCGCCGACGGCATCCTCACCTATTACGCGCACACCGTCGCGCGCTGGCTGAAGGCCGGCCTCTAAAGCCGATCCACGCCTTCGGAGCGCCCCAGGATCTCGGTCTCGATCTGCTCGAGGCTCGTATGGCGCACGTCCTTGCCCTTGACGAGATAAATCACGTATTCACAGATATTGCGGGCGTGATCGCCGATGCGTTCCAGGGCGCGCATCGCCCAGATCACCGCCAGGACCCGCGAGATCGTGCGCGGATCCTCCATCATGAAGGTGATCATCTGGCGCATGAGCCCGTCGTACTCCTTGTCCACCTGGCGATCCTCGCGCGCCACGCGCACGGCCGCCTCCATGTCGAGCCGCGCGAACGCGTCCAGGGCCTCGTGCACCATCTGACGCACATGATTACCGAGCGACTGGACCTCGACGTAGCCGTCCTTGGGCCGCTCCTCGGTCGCCAGGCGGACCGCCATGCGCCCGATCTTCTCGGCCTCGTCGCCGATGCGCTCGAGATCCGTGATGGTTTTTATGACCGCCATCACGAGACGCAAATCGCTGGCGGTGGGCTGACGGCGCGCGATGATCTGGTTGCACTCCTCGTCGATCATGACGTCCATCTTGTTGACCTTGTAGTCGTTCTTGATCACCTCTTCGCCCAACACGGCATCGCCCTTGACGAGGGCCGCCATGGCATCGACGATCTGCTGCTCGACGAGCCCGCCCATATGCAAAACGCGCGTGCGGATGTCCTCGAGTTCGGCGTTGTAGCGCCGGGAAATATGGGGGTTCACGGGAAGTTCCATCGGATCTCCTGGGTCGCTCAGCCGTAACGCCCGGTAATGTAATCCTCGGTCTGCTTGGTCGCCGGATTCGTGAACATCGTGTTGGTATCGTCGAACTCCACGACGCGGCCAAGATACATAAAGGCAGTATAGTCGGAAACGCGCGCGGCTTGTTGCATATTATGGGTGACGATGACGATCGTGTAGCTGCGCTTCAACTCGTAAATCAGCTCCTCGATCTTCAGCGTCGATATCGGGTCCAGGGCCGAGGCCGGCTCGTCCAACAAGAGGACCTCGGGCTTCAGGGCCACCGCCCGCGCCATGCAAAGCCGCTGCTGCTGGCCTCCCGAGAGGCTCATGCCGCTCTGCCCGAGCTTGCCGCTGACCTCGTCCCAAAGGGCGACCTGCCTGAGCGCCTCCTCGACCCGGTCATCGAGCTCCGCCTTGGGCAGGCGCTCGTAGAGGCGGATACCGAAGGCGACGTTCTCGTAAATGGACATCGGGAAGGGCGTCGGTTTCTGGAACACCATGCCGATGCGTGAGCGCAGGCGGTACAAGTCCTCGCCCGGCAGCAGGACGTTCCGGTCGTCGAGCCAGATCTCGCCCGTCGCCCGCTGATCGGCGTACAGCTCGTACATGCGATTGAAGGTCCGAAGGAGCGTGGACTTGCCGCAACCCGAGGGACCGATGAACGCCGTGACCATATTGGTCGCGATGTCGAGGTTGATATCGTGGAGCGCGGCCTCCTTACCGTAGTAAAAATGCAGTCCTCGTACCGTGATCTTGATGCCGTTCTGCGCCGGTGCCATAGGGAGGCCTGTGTCTCTCGTCGGGGAAATCGTTAAGGTCTTGGGACGATCAGTCGACGGGAATTATGCCACAGCTCCCCCGGGAAAGGACCGGTGAGGCCCGCGCCCGGCCCCGGGAGGGGTCGGGGCGGGGACGCGCCTCAGAAGTCGTACTCCACCATCACCCGGTTATAGATGAACTGGTGCACCACGGGAATGTTGTGGGCGATACCGAGTCGGTCGCGCAGCGACAGGCCCTTCAGGGCCCCGCCCAGGAAGTAGGTGAGATCGAGGTCGGTCTCGTTGGTGCGCGCCGACGAATAGGTCGGGGTCAGGGTGTTGAAGTAGTCCGCGAAGCTCGCGATCAGGCGGATCCGGTGCCGCCACAAGAAGGTGGTGGCGGATACCTTGAAGGCGTGTCCGCTCGTCTCCCGATCCACCATGCCCTGAATCATGGACGTGGTGTACAGAGGATCGGTGGCATAGCCCGTGGTGTAGGGCGAGACCACGTCGCCGTTGCCGAATGCCCCGGGATGGGCGGGGATGTTGTCATACCCGATGCTCAGTTCGTCGCTGTGGTGCCGGACGCCGACCACCGCGCCATAGACCGTCGAATCGACCGGACCAAGGTTCTGCGCGCCGGACGCGGTCTCGCGCACGTACTGGCCGCCGATGAAGGGTTGCACGAAACCCCGCACGGGGAAGGTGTAGGCCACCTGGGCGTCCCCCATCTTGGCCAGGTTGTAGAAGTCATAGCCCCACACCGCGGCCTTGAAGGCATGCCTTTGGTAATCGGCGCCGACCGCCGCGGCCCCGGGCTCGGTGCGGCCGGGAAGCACGCTCGTGCCCCCGATATTGAAGGTGCTCGTGGCGTTATATAGGTCGGTTTGCGAAAAGTTGTCCGAGGTCCGGCTCTTGAACCGCGTGATCCGCAAGGCATCGATCGTCAGGCCTTTCACGGGCTTCACGGCGGCAAAAAGGCCCTGATAGGTCGCGGGGATCATGCGCGAATCGGAGGCATTGATCCACGGCGTCGAGATCAGCTGGTCGCCGGCGCGCACCAACACCCGCCGGGTGTGGTATTGGACGAAGGCCTGGCCGAAGGTGTTGATGTCGTTAAAGCCGGCGAGCGTGCCGTCGACGAGCGCGTGATCGCGGGCGTTGAGACCCAGGGGGTGGGCGGTGTAAAAGGTGGCACCGAACGAGAAGCCGGACACCGAGCCGCTCATGAGATTGATGCCGCCGCCGAGCGAAAACGCGGATTGGCCCGCAACGGGGCCCGTGTAATGGCGCGTGAAGTCATAAAGGCGCGCATCGCCGTTCACCTTGAGGCCTGTCAAAAACCCTTGGCCGGCGTGCGCTGCGGTCATTGCCGTCGACAACAACAAGGCACCAAGCGGCGCCAGTCTGCGTTTTCCCATAAACCCTCCCCTGTCATGTGCCCCGCCGGGACCCGCGGACCGGCCGCGACCCGTGTCGGATTGGGGGGCATGCTAGGGCTGTCATATGACAGGATGATGACAACCTTCAGGCATCGGTACCCGGGGCCTTGGTGCCGTCGAGACGCGCCAAAAGTCGCATGCCGGCGACGAGGCTTGCGACTTCCGCGGCGATCGCCTCCCGCGGGGCTTGCGGGTCGAGCCACCAGGCCTTGTGGCGCACACCCGCAGGCAAGGCTCCTGGCGGGCCGTCGGGATCGAGGGTGATGAGGAGGTCGTAATCGGAAAGATCCGGGTGGTAGGAGAGGGGCTCGATCCACGCGCCCGCGGTCTCTCTCACGCAGGCGATGACGCGCGCGCTCAGGGCCCCGTGGGCCGACTGGAATGCGATGCGCGCACGCCGTTTGTACATGGACTAGACCAGGTTATAGATAAGATCGACGGTCGTGAAGGTCGAGGTCGGCGCGAAACCGAGCGGGGGGCTTGTGTAATGATCCACGTTTTCCGAGATCTTGAGGGCGAGCCCCCGGTCTATGGGCGCGCTCAGACCCGTCTCGGACGTGAACAAGGTGCCCTGGGTGGTCGCGACCGTCTCGACCCGCTCGCTCAACAGACTCTTTGACGACATGTGCCAGCTCACGTCGAGCCCGGCCCGTAAGGCCGGCACATTCGCCGACCCCCCCGTCAGAAAATAGTTTTGGCGAAAACCGAACCCGCCCTCGACATCGACATGCAGGTCGGTCCGATTCACGAGGCGATGGCCGATGCCGATGGACTCGACCTGATAACGGCGGTAGCCATCGAACGGGTTACGGTCGTAACGCAGCGCGAGCAGCCCGAAGTTTTCCTTCTGGCTGCTGAAATACCGTTCGGCCTTCAGGTTGATCGTCAGCCGGTCTTCGCTCACGACCGCGGCATCGGTCGCGTAGTTGTAGTTCAGGCGGCCGCTGTAACGCCACAGATGGCGCAGGTAGCGCACGCTGTCGCGGGTATTGAGGTTGCGGCTGCTGCTGGTGCCGGTCGATGACGCGTACCCGAACCCGATCCGCGCGGTGAAGGCGTGATGGTGCGGTGGCTTTGCGGTGGCCGCCCACGCCACCACCGGCAAGGACAGCAGGGCCGGCAAGACCAGGCGGCGGGCTTTATCAGACACGAAGGACCTCCTTATCCAGGGTTGCCGAGGGCCGAGGTGGCTCCTTTCGCCCTCGAGGCCGTCCGACAGTGGCGCGCGGCCGAGGTTCCAAGCCCCCGACGAAATGGGCCTTAGCGGGCCGCCGGGCGGTGCGTCTCCTCGCGCGCGGCAAGCCCCGCGCGCAATTGCGCCGACAACAGCACCGTCGCCTCGACGGGCAGCGGGGCGCGGCGCACGTAGCGCTGGAAGAACAGATTGTTGGGCACGAGTACGCTCGTACCCTGCTGTTCCTCGATCTCCGTGAACATGAGATTGCTGTCGAGGACCTTGCCCTTGATGCCGTCCGGGAGAATCTCGATGCACTGGCCCAATTCGTAGGGCTTCCAGATCAACATCAAAAAAGTGGCGGTGATGTTGCTGAGCATCGTCCACACGGCCACCATGCCGACGCCCAGGACCGCGAGGAAGCCCGCGAAGGTGTCGAGGATCCCGGTGACCTGGAAACCAGCCATGCGCAAGGCGATGAGCACCAGGAGGACGTAGAGGGTGACGGTGGCAAAGCGCCCGATGGCATGGACGCTGCCCACCGAAAGGGCCGCGCGCCGCTGCACAAAGGCGAGACTTCGGAACAGACCGCGCTTCACGTAGTTCAAGAACACGAGCCCCCCGCCGAGGACCAGGACGGGCTTCCAAAGGTTCACGAGCAGATGATGGGGAGAGACAGGCACGCCGCGGTCTCCAAAAAGGGCGGCATTATACCGTGCCCGCGGGGGGCAGCGAAGACACCGCGCGGACCGTGACCCGGCTCGGCGGGAATACGCAGGTGAAACGGCTGCCTTGGCCGGGGACGCTGTCGATGGTGAGGCGCGCGTTGTGGCGCATGAGGACCTGCGCGACGATCGACAACCCGAGGCCCGTGCCCCCGCTCGCGCGCGAGCGCCCGCTGTCCACGCGATAAAACCGTTCCGTCAGGAAAGGCAGGTGATGCGCGGGGATGCCCTCGCCGGTGTCCTCGACCGTGAAACGCCCGCCCTGGGCATCGGCACGCCACAGGAGGCGGATGGCGCCGCCCGGCGGGGTATGGCGAATGGCATTGTGGACGAGGTTCGTGAAGGCGCTGCGGAGCTCCTCCTCGTTGCCGATGAGCAAGGCCGGGGCGGCCTCCACCGTGATGCGATGCGCGCGCTCGCCGCTCAAGGCCCCGGCCACGTTCTGCAGGTTGGCGCACAAACGCGCGACATCCACGCGTTCCTCGTGGCGGTGCGCGGGCGTGGTCTCGAGGCGCGACAACGCCAGGAGGTCGTCGACCAGGCGCCCCATGCGCGCGACCTGGTCATCCATCAAGGCGAGGTGGCCGGCGAGCTCGGTATCCGCGCCCGGGATCGTGTCCTTGAAGGTTTCGAGGAACCCGCGCAGGACCGTGAGCGGCGTGCGCAACTCGTGGGAGACATCCGCCACGAAATGGCTGCGCATGTCCTCGAGCTTCGTGAAGTGGGTGATATCGCGGCCGATGATAAGCCGCTGGCTTGCGCCGAAGGGGATGATCTGCACCGCCACCACGTGGGGTTCCACCGAGCCCTTCAGCACCAGCGGCTCGCGGTAATCGCCCGCCTCGAGATAGGCGCTCAGCGCCGGGTCGCGAATGAGGTGCACGATGCGCGAACCCACGTCGCGGGGATTCAGGCCGAGCAGGCGCTCGGCGGGGGCGTTGGCCCACTCGATCACGTGCCGCTGCGACAAGACCACCATGGCGTCGGGCATGGCGCTCGCCGCCGCCTGCAAGCGCTCGAAGAGCCCGGCGATGTGTTCCTTGTGACGCTCGCTTGCGCGATCCGTGGCGTGGACCTCGCGAATCGCCTCGTCCAAGAGGCCGCCGAGCTCGGGGATCGGCGCCTCCGTGCGCCGGCCGAGCCACCGGGTGAGGCGGGAGAGCCGCAGGATTTGGAGGAGGGCCGCGAACAGGAGCGCTGCCGCAAACCCCGCGAACGGGCGGCCCTCGGCCGCGCCGGCCGCGATCCCCAGAAGCCCCCAGAACACAAGCCGCGAGAGTTCCTGGCGAAGACCCGGGGGCACTCTAATCCTCTTTGGCCGAGAATCGATAGCCGACGCCGCGCACCGTCTGCACGTAACGGTCGAGCCCGCTCGCGGTCAGGGCCTTGCGCAGCCGCCGGATGTGGACGTCCACCGTGCGCTCGTCGACATAGGCGCTGTTGCCCCACACCCCGTCCAACACCCGCCCGCGGGTGTGAACGCGTTCGGCATGGGTCATGAAAAAGTGCAGCAGGCGGAACTCGGTCGGGCCGAGGGTGATGGGTTCGGCGCCGGCCGACACCCTGTGGGTCGTCGGATCCAACACCAAGCCCCCGATCGTCACGGCTTCGTCCGCGGACAGCGGCGCGACCCGGCGCAACACGGCCTTCACGCGTGCCACGAGCTCGCGCGGCGAGAACGGTTTGGTGATGAAATCATCGGCGCCGGTATTGAGGCCGCGCACCTTGTCCTCCTCATCGGAACGGGCGGTCAACATGATAACAGGAATGGACTGGGTCAAGCGCTCGCGCCTGAGGCGCCGGGCGTAATCGACCCCGCTGACCCCGGGGAGCATCCAATCGAGCAGGATCAGGTCGGGCGGATCGGCCAGGATCAGGGCCTGGGCCTCCACGCTGTCGCCCGCCTCCCGGCAGTCGAGGTCCGCCTGTTTCAAAGCGAACCGGACCAGGGCGCGAATGGCCGGCTCGTCGTCGACAACAAGGATCTTTCCAGGCATCATGTCCTCCCTGTCGCCCATTCAACACGCACACTATGACGCTTTTATGTCAGCGGCAACGGTGCGCGAGGAGGTCCTTCGGCGCATGAAAAAACAACCGATACGGCCGACCGATATCAAACTGCACCAGAAATCCCGCATCCTGGAGGTGACCTTCGCCGACGGAAGCCGCTTCACGTTTCCGGCGGAGTATCTGCGGGTCTACTCCCCCTCGGCGGAGGTGCGCGGACATGGGCCCGGACAGGAGGTTTTACAACTCGGCAAGGAGACCGTCAACATCGTGGGCATCGAGCCGGTCGGGACCTACACGGTGCTGCTGCGTTTCGATGACGGCCACGATACCGGCATTTATTCCTGGGACCTGCTCTACAACCTGGGCATCAACCAGGACAGCCTGTGGCGGGAGTATCTGACGCGCTTACAAGAGGCGGGACACCCGCGGGGATCGGCATGAGCGACAACCCACAAACGACGCATTTTGGTTATCGGGAGGTCAGTGAGCCGGAAAAAACCCAGCTCGTCGGCCAGGTCTTCGACTCGGTGGCGACCCGTTATGACCTGATGAACGACTTGATGTCCGGCGGCTTGCACCGGATCTGGAAGGCCTTCGCGATCCAGGTCGCCGGCGCGCGGCCGGGCGAGCGTGTGCTCGACGTCGCGGCCGGGACCGGGGACCTCTCGCGGGCGTTGGCCGCGCGCGTAGGCCACCAGGGGCTCGTGGTCGCAAGCGACATCAACGGCGCGATGCTCGGGCTCGGCCGTGATCGGCTGATCGATAGCGGCAGCGAGTCGGTCACGGCGGTGCAGGCCGACGCCGAGCGCCTGCCGTTTCCCGACAACGCCTTCGATCTCGTCACGATCGGCTTTGGGCTCCGGAACGTCACCCACAAGGACCGGGCGCTCGCGTCCTTTTGGCGGGTCCTGAAGCCCGGCGGCCGGTGCCTCGTGCTCGAATTCTCGAAACCGCATTCGCGGCTCTTGAGCCGCCTCTACGACGCCTACTCGT
>DAHWKH010000179.1 GCA_027343725.1 Acidiferrobacteraceae bacterium | reverse complement strand
CGGGTCGGGCTCGGCCAGATCCTGCTTGATGGCGAGATACTCCTGTGTCGATCGCTCATAGGCCCAGACATACAGGTCGCGCAACAACTCCACTCGGGTCATTTCGTGCACGCCGAGCACGGCCCGACTGTAGGCCGGCTCAGGCACGTCGAGAAAAGTCAGCGGGCAGAGATTGGCGCGTATCAGCGGCAGGTTGGCCGCGAGCCGCGCGGTGCGTTTGTTGACGTCGGCGAACGGTTGCAGGTAAGGCAAGTGGGCCATCACGAAAAACGACTGCTCGAAGGGGTCTTCGATGGGATTCGCCTTGTCCAACAGGAGAGCGAACATCTCCTCGATCTGCGCGGGCACGGTGAGCGGGCGATAGACGCTCTTGCCGATCTCCACCCCATGGCGGCGCAGGCGGCCCTCGTCGGCGGGATTGGGTAGAAGGTTTTCCGAGAGCGCGCTGTGCAGATTGAGCAGCATGAAACGATTGAACCCGACGGCGTCGGCGTTTTCGACCAGGAGTTCAATGGCCGCCTTGTGATTCAGGATCATCTGCGTCTCGATGGCGGCCTTGCCCTGCGCGGCGTGGCCGTGCTCGATCAGCTCTCGGGTATCGAGCCGGGTGTAAGTGTTGCCCTCCAGATGGCTGGATGCCCAGGACAGGTCGACCAGCAGCCGGTTCAGGATCACGCGGCCGTAGGTCCCGGCCGGTAATCTCGTCTGGCCGGTACTCCCCATCTTACGCAGCTGCCGCCGCAGCGGTTCCGACAGATACCCGGTGTGGTTGGGCTGGTAGGCATCCAGGAAATCACGCTGGTAACCCACCGGCTTGCGCAACTCGAGCGGCTGGTCGACATAAGCGAGGATGTCGCGGCTGTCGGCGGAAAGCGGGATGTGCCGGGGGAAGATATCCTCAGCGCCGGATGGGCACGCAAGGGCCGTCGCCGCGGCGGTGTAGCGACGTGCCCGCCCCGCGCCCAAGGCCTTGATCCGGCCGTCGGCCATCAGCTGGTGGAGCCAACGCTGGGCCGTCCGGCGCGCCAGTCGCGGGTGCCGGAGCAGGATGGCGCCGATGGAGAGGCCCTCGGGGGCGGATTGGAGGCTTTTCAGCAGATCTTGGGAAGTGGGCATGGGCGTGTGGCGCGATTGGGCCGTGTCGTGGCGCAATTATGGCGCGTAAAACGGAATCGCGCCAGTGGGTGGGCGCGAATCGCGCCGGGCTCTGGCAAAAAGCCCCTTTCCTTCATGGCCCATTTTGAGGGCCTGGGCTTGGCTTGCCCGGCGTCGTGCATCGAGGACCGTGGGCGATCCTGGAATGGATCCCCGCAGGGTGACACCGACCCAACACGCGACCACGGGATCCCTCCGGCCTTAAGGCAAGAGAGCGGCCCTACCAAGGGCAATGACGGACGCGGAATGGAGGGCTTCCTGGCCCGCGCGAGTCGCTGACCCGTCGAGGGGGCCGACCGTCGCCGTGGGACAACGGCCTCCTCGAGGCTCCACGCGCCCTTCGGCGCGCGGTCTTGCTGCATGCCGTTTGGCATATCCCGCGAGCGCCGTAGGGCGCCGGCTCGAGCGACCGCCTAGCGCCCCTTCACGCGTGAGGGACGCCTTCAGGACAACGCGGGGATCCGTTTTGGCCTCGGTGGCTTCCCGGACGCGCGTAATAACACCCTTTCCCGGATCAATGGGGATCGGAAAGCGCAGCATGGTCTGATGGCGGATTTGGCCTTGTCGTCCGGATTCACCGGGGAAGGTCCTCGCCTTCCAGCGCCTCACTGTCACCCGAGGAACCCAAAAACATCGGCCCAAACAAGGGCGTGCCGCGCATCTCGTGCAGGATGGCAAAGGCGATATGGCCGACCCAGTACACCCACAGGCAATAGGACAGCGTCCTGTGCACCGCGGATATGCGCATATACTCGCGGAAATGCGTAGAGGCGGCGGACGCCCCGTGTCCACCTGGTATAATCAGGAATATCCAAACCCCGCTTACCGCCATGCCGGTCGCCGCCAGCAGCCCGAGGCCGTGTCCGAAACTCGCCAATCCCGTCGTGTGCCCCCCAGGCGGCAGGCGGCCGCGAAACAGCGCGCGGGTATCGGACCACACGGCGCTCATGCCTTTCCGATTCCACGGAAATAAGATGGAGAGACTCTGGATCGAGTACAGCCAGAGCCACATCAAAGCGATCAAAAGGCTGGCCGCGAGGCCGTCCCATTCATGAAAATAGAAAAATATCCGGGTTTGCGGGTCGGCGACCAGGAGGCCCGTAAACAGCTGCGCACTGATCGTCAGCGCAAGGCCCCAGTGAATCATCCTGATCGGCGTATCCCACGATGTCCTTTCCGTCATCATCACCTCCTGGGCGCGGGCCCCGGGCGTTGCGTCCGATCGCGCGCTTTTAAAGCCCTTGCGACAGCAAAATCCCCGCGCACAGGATGGCAAGCGACAGGAGCCCGATCGCCCGTCCGACACGGCGCGGTGCTTGCGTATCGATGCCGGCCTCCGCGCGCGGCCCGAGGACGATGTCGTGCCACAGGGTCAGGGTCAGGACCGCGACGATCAATGTGAGCTTGAGGGCGAGCGTCAAACCGAACGGGCTGTTCCAAAAGGCGGCCTTCACCAACGCGGGTCCCATGCCCTGCAGGAGTAGAAGGGCCGGTCCTGTCACGAGCAAAGTGACGAGGGCCACCCAGGCCGCCGGGCGAAACGCGCGGCCGAGCAGAAACGGGATCCCGGCGTCGGGGGCGCGGCGGGTGGCCGGAATCACCGCCACCATGAAAAAGATCAAGCCGCCGACCCACGTGGTGGCCGCCAGGACGTGCACGACCAGGAGGACAAGAAACAGGGTCTCAGGCATGCGCGTGCTCTTTCAAATATTCGCGCAGCACGACGGCGTTATTGTGCTCGGCATCGTGGGCGGCGTATAAAAGCACGACATCCGCCCGCCGGACCTCCTGAAGCAGTGCTTCCACGCTGTCCTTGGCGGCGCGCAATTCCGCGCGGTAGCGCCGTCGGAACTCGGGGAAACGGTGCGGGTCATGGCCGTACCAGCGGCGCAGCGCGTCGCTCGGCGCGACCTCCTTGTACCAACCGTCGAGCGCCGCCGCGTCCTTACTGAGACCGCGCGGCCACAACCGATCGACCAGCAAGCGCCGGCCGTCCCCGGGAACCGGAGACTCGTATACCCGTCGCACGCCGATTCGGCCCATGGATCCTCACGCCGCTTGCGGATCCACGATCTTGAGCGCGTCCCCCAGGGACTGCAGGCCCACCGAGACAAGCTTGCCGTCGACCACGAGCGCCGGCACCGTACGGATCCGAAGGCCCGCCACCAGGGCGCGGCCGGGCGGCTCTGCGATATCGAGGACCTGATAATCGATGGGCTTGCGCTTTGCCACCTCGGCCCACACCTCCTCGGCCTGCGGGCACACCGGACACCACTTGGACACTAAGAGTCTCACTTCCATCACGGTCTCCCTCTCGTTCTGGCCGGAGCCAGGATACGCCCTCACCGCCTGCGATCCTTGACCGCACACAAGGCGCATGAAACACCTTGTGTTATTATAACCGCTTCCTTGTCTTCGGAACCACGGGATCTCATGTCATCGGACCTCCTGACGCAGTTCAGCGCCCATCATCGCCGCCTCGACGAGGCGTTTCTCGCGGCCCACGAAGCCGTGCAAAAGGCCGACTGGGCGCGCGCCCCGGATGCCTTCCAGACATTCCGCGATGCCATTGAAAAGCACATGGGTATCGAGGAGGCGCATCTGTTCCCGACCTATGAACAACACCACGGCGCGGATAACGCGCTCACCGGCATCCTGCGCAAAGGACACCGGGATTTGCGCGGCTTCTTCGAGGAAATCGCGGAAACGATATCCGCAAAGGACGGCGACGAGGCCGACGCGCTCATGGGCACCGTGGCCCAGATCCTGAGTCACCACGATGAAAAGGAAGAGCAGGAGTTCTATCCCGCGGTCGCGCCCCTCATGGACGACCCGCAGTCGGTCATAGCGCTCCTCGCTTGACGCCCCGGCGCTCGGCCATGGCGGTCCCCAGGGTCTCGACCTCGGCGGCCGTCAACAGGCGGCGCGCGGCGGGCAGGAGCACGCTGTTCTCCGTCTCCATGTGGGCGCGCATGAGGTCGACGTAGGCCTCGACCGGCAGATCATTCGCGTCCCGGCTCGTCAGAGCGGCCGCAAGCGGCGCATAAGCGGCCTCGAGGTCCCGGTGCTGGGCCATGAGCTGCGTCAGGACCGAGAGCAATGCGGGATCCGCGCGCTGCCCCAGAAGGGGCGCGAGGTTGCGTTCCTCGTCTTCGTGGTGCCAGCGACCCGCTTCGGCAAAATAGGCGAGGACCCGATCCGCGGCTTGGCACGCCTCGCTATCGAAACCTCGAGTCCGCACGTGGGCCTTCAGGCGCACAAGCGTCGCGCAGTGGCCCTCGATGCGTTCATGGCAAGCGCCGAGCAGACCGATCGGATCATCGAATCCGGGGCCGGCTTGCGCCTTTTCGGCAATGCGTATCACGACGACCTCCTGAAGCCCAAGACCCTAGGCCCGGGGGACTTGTTCCCTTACGGATCGGCACACCGCATGCACTGCACGTCGTAGCGATCCAGCCACACCCGCAACGCCGCCATGGCCTCCGGGCCGGTCTTCAAACTGTCGAGCGCGGTTGCCGGCTCTTCCGGGCGCACCTTGGCAAGCCAGGCATCGGTGTATGGGCCGACGTTCACGAGATGCGGGGTGGCAAGAACCGCCTCGTTCACGGCCTCCACGACGCCCGTGAACGGACAGGGCACACCCCCCGCCCATTTCCCACTTTCCAGGGTCGCCACATGGCGTCCTTGGTTCAGATGCGTACCCACCTTCTTGATGCGGATCTTTTGCACGCGCCCGGCCATGGTCTGGGCCGCATCGGTGATCCCGAGAACGATGAGGCCGTCCTCATCCGGCCGCGCCCACACATAATCGAGATCGTAGAACAAATCATCCGGCAGCTCGCAGCCGCGGTACTCCGTCATAATGTCTTACCCCTCAAGAAAGAGTCTAAATCCCAAGGCCCAAGCAGGCATTGACCGCCGTCAAGGGCGCGTCGATCCCACGTCCTCACGCCACTTTTCGAGGCCGGCGCGGTCGGCTATGTGGATGTCGTTGCCGGCCACGGTGATGAGACCGAGTTCACGCAGTGCCGCGAGCACCCGCGAGAAGGTCTCGGCCTTCACGCCCAGGCGCGAGGCGATGACGTTCTTGTGCACGACCATGTGGATATCGGCGGATGGGACGCCTTCGGGGGACTGCTCGAGCAGATAGCCGGCCACGCGTTGGCCGGCGGTCTCGAGCGTCAGCGCCTGGACGTCGTTGATCAAATGATGCAGACGCATGCTGATGCTCGCCAGCATCTTCATGGCCATCTCGCCGTTGGCCTTCAAGGTCCGGACGAAATCCTGGGTCGGGATCTCGATCAGCCGCGAGTCGCCGAGCGTTGCCGCGTACACCGGATAGTGGCCGCCGAGAAAGACGACGGCCTCGGCGAACGTCGACCCCGGCAAAAGGATCTCGATCACCTTTTCGTCGCCCTTGGCTGACAACCGATACAGGCGCACGGCGCCGCTCGCCACGAAATAAAACGCCTGGGCCTTGTCACCCTCGGCAAACAGGGTCTCGTGGCCCTTGACGTGGCGCACGCGCGCGTGCGCCAGGAGTTGCTGCAACTCCTCCCATGAAAGCCCCGCGAAGAGGGGTGCCTTCCCGACCGCCGCCAGATCCTGTTCCTGCATCACACATCCCCGTTCGCTATACAATAGAGGGCCTACGAACCAGGTCAAGGACCCGGCGTGCAACGGCTCGACCCAAGCGACACAAGCGGAATCCTACCGATCGCGTATTTTCACGCCCTGGCCCGTCTGGGAGGCGAGGGCCTCATCCTGATCGAGCCCGAAACCCCGTTTGTGAGCCTTGGCGTGTTCGATGACGCCGCGACCACGGTCGACCTCGACTACTGCCGTGCGCACGGACTGCCCGTCATGCGCCGCCAAACAGGCGGCGGCATGGTCCTGCTCGGGCCCCGGCAGGTCTTTTATACGCTCGTCGTCAAGCGCCCGCACCGCCCCATACCCGCGCGCGTGAACGACGCCTACGGCCATCTCTCCCAGGCCCCCATCAGCGTCTATCGCGAGCTCGGGATCGAGACGCGCCTGCGCCCCATCAACGATATCGTCACCCTCGCCGGGCGCAAAATCGCCGGGCAGGGCGCGGGCGACATCAACGGCCGCTTTTGCTTCGTCGGCAGCATCCTGCTCGATTTCGATGTGGATCTCATGCATCGCATCGTCAAACTGCCGAGCGAGGCCTTGCGCGCGCCCTTGAAGGCCGCCATCACGGACCACCTCACATCGGTCGCCCGCGAGACCGGGGCCCACCCGGACGTGTCCTTCGTCAAGGACTGTCTCGCAAAGGCCTTTGCGCCACTCGTGGGCGGCCTGGAACCGGGGGCCGTTTCGCCGCAACTCACCGCCCTGGCGCGGACACTCAGCCGCGAACTGTGCCGCGACGCGCTCTCCTCGGACGACACCGAGGCGGGCACGCTCTTCAAGGTGCGCGAAGGGCTCTACCTCTGCCAGCGGGCGTTCGCCGGGCGCGACGGGGAAATCGTGGTGTCCCTTACGATCGATGAGGGGCGGATCGCCTCGGTGAACCTGAGCGGCCACGGCCTGACCCACGAACCGCCCGATCTCGAAAGATTGATAGGCCGTCCTTTTCAGCGCACAACCCTCCTCGCGGAACTGCCGGATTTCGGTCCCCTGGGGATCGCGCGCGAACCGCTCATCGACGGCCTGCTCGCCACACGCGGCTAAGAGACGAAGCGGCGGGCATTGCGGAACATCTCGAACCAGGGGCCGTACTCGCCCCAGTCGGAGGGATGCCACGAATAATGCACGCTGCGCACCGCGCGCTCGGGGTGCGGCATGAAAATGGTGAAGCGTCCATCCGGTGTCGTCAGGCCCGTGATCCCCGCCGTGGAACCGTTCGGGTTGTAGGGATAGCTCTCGGTGGTCTGCCCGAAGTGATCCACGTAACGCAATGCCACCAGCCGGTCCCGTTCCAGCGCCTCCTGGATCGCGGGCTCCAGGATGACCCGCCCTTCGCCGTGCGCGACCGGCACCGGAAACCGCGACCCCGCCATGCCCGCGAGCAGCACCGACGGGTTCGGGGGGATCTCCACGAGGACCGTGCGCGCCTCGAACTGCTCGGATCGATTGCGCACGAAGGATGGCCAGTTCTCCGCGCCCGGGATCACGGATCGCAGCTGCGACATCATCTGGCACCCGTTGCAGACGCCCAAGGCAAACGTGTCAGGGCGTTCGAAGAATGTCGCGAACTCGCCGCGCACACGGTCGTGAAAGAGGATCGACTTCGCCCAGCCGCCGCCCGCCCCCAGGACGTCCCCGAAGGAAAATCCCCCGCAGGCGGCAAGGCCCGCGAACGACGCGAGCGAGACGCGGCCCGAGAGCAGGTCGCTCATGGTGACATCGACCGCCTCGAAACCGGCAGTCATGAAGGCCGCGGCCATCTCCCGATGTCCATTGACGCCTTGTTCCCGCAGGATCGCCACCTGCGGCTTGGTCAGCATCAGTGCGGGTGCAAGCGGCCTCTCGGGCGCGAACGTGAGGTGCGCGTGCAGGCCCGGGTCATCGGGGCCGGATAACCGCATAAACGATTCGGCCGCGCTCTGCGGCTCGTCACGCAGGCTCTGCATCCGAAACGACGGTTCGGCCCACAGGCGCTCATACTCCACGCGATCGCCCGCGAGCACCACGCGCCCGCGCGCGCGGATCGTGATCTCCCGGCCGGGGCGTACGCTGCCGATGATCTTTGTGTAGCGCAAAAGGCCTTTTTTCTTGAGGGCGCCGAAAATCCCCTCGCGGGCCGCGCGCGGGGTCTGCAGGACCGCACCCAGTTCCTCGCTGAACAAGACCGACACGGGGTCGCGGCCGAGCGGTGTGAGATCGATATCAAGGCCGCACTTGGCGGCGAACGCCATCTCGCACAAGGTCACGAACAGCCCGCCGTCCGAGCGGTCGTGATAACTCCATAGCAACCCAAGCTCGTTCAAGGCCTGCACGACCCCGAAAAAGAGCTTCACGACGCGCGGGTCATCGAGATCCGGCGGCGCCCCACCCTCGCGGCCGTAAACCTGGGCGAGCGCGGAACCGCCCAAGCGGTTCTTGCCGCGCGCGAAATCGATCAGCAAAAGATCGCTATCGCCGGTGAGCGCGCACTGGGGGGTCAGGGTCTTGCGCACATCCGTCACCGGCGCGAACGCGCTCACCACGAGCGAGACCGGGGCGTGCACCTCCTGCGCGCTACCGCCCGCATCCCAGCGCGCGCGCATGGATAGCGAGTCCTTTCCGACGGGAATGGCGATACCGAGCGCGGGACACAACGAGAGGCCCACGGCCTCCACGGCTCGATAAAGCGCGGCATCCTCCCCCTCGGACCCGGCGCTCGCCATCCAATTGGCCGACAGGCGCACATCGGGCAGGCAGCGAATGCGCGCGGCGGCGATATTCGTCAAGGCCTCGCCGACCGCCATGCGCGCTGCCGCCGCCGCGTCGATCATCGCAATCGGCGCGCGTTCGCCGAGCGCCATCGCCTCGCCGGTGATATCACCGTAGCCGGTCGCGGTCACGCCCACGTCCGCAACCGGGACCTGCCAGGGGCCGACCATCTGGTCCCGGCAGACGAGCCCGGATATGCTGCGATCCCCGATCGTGACCAGGAACTCCTTGCTGGCGACCCCCGGAAGCGTCAGCACGCGTTGCACGGCCTCCGTCAGGTCCAGACGACGCGTGACCAGCGGGCGTGAAACCCGGCGCCGGCTGCGGGCACGGCGATGCATGCGCGGCGGAT
>DAHWKH010000166.1 GCA_027343725.1 Acidiferrobacteraceae bacterium | reverse complement strand
GCCCGCAATGCCCAGCCCGATGACGCGTACGGTCGTGTTCGAAAGTCCCTCGACCGACTCACCGGCCGCCATCACCGGCCGCGCGTGCCGCCCGTTTCCCGCTTTCGCCACAACCGCCCCCTTCGCGCTCCGGCGCTAGTGCATCATCCCCGGAAGCATAGTCCGCGCATAGAGTCCCGCAAACATCCACGCGGTGAGGCCGATCGTCAATACAAAAAGCGGGATGAACAGCAGAAACGCAACCGTCGACCACGCCTGCGTCCGCGAGAAATCCAGGCGCAACCAGAAGTAGGCCTGGACCACGATCGCGGCGAACGCGAGCCCCGAGACGATCTCGAGCATCGTCGCGGGTCCGGCCAGATGATGGACCACGACCATGAGGGAAAGTGCCATCAAGGCAAGTGATGCCGCGTACCCGAAGACGATGTGGCCGCTGCGCGCGAGTTGCACCTCGGGATGTTGCAAGGCGTTCTCGTTTCCGTGCCCCATTACATGACCCCCCGCAGATAGACGAAGCAGTACACGCACACCCAGACGAGCGCCTGGAAGTACCAGAAAACCTTGAGGTTCAGCAAGCGGTAGACGACGTTCGTGGTGAAGCCTTCGCGCACGACCTGCACCATCATCACCATCATCCATAGAATCCCGAAGGCCATGTGCAGCCCGTGGGTCACGACCAGGGTGTAGAACGCCGACAGAAAGCCGCTGCGTTCCGCCGTCGCACCCTCCGCGGCCAGCGCCGTCAGGCCGCGGACGTCCAGGCCGAGGAATACAAGCCCCAGCACCGCCGCGATGCCGAGGCCCAACAGCACCCCGACCTTGCGGCCGTTCTTCAAGGCCACCATACCGAATCCGTAGGCCGCGACACTCGAGAACACGAGCAGGGTCTGCACGAAGGCCGCGCGTACGTGCATGATCTCGTGCGGCGTGGGCCCGCCGGCGGCGTTCACGGCGTGATCGAGCACCAGATAGGTCGCGAACAGCCCCGCGAACAACATCGCGTCGCTCAGCATGTAGAGCCAGAACCCGAACGTGCGGGTCGCGATCACGTCGTGACCGGCGTGATGTGGATGCCACAAACGGGCGGTCCCGTCCGGGGCCGGTGTTGCCTGCGTACTCATCAGATCCTCCTCAACAGATCGCGGCGCAATCCGCCGCTTGCCCCCCGGCCGCCTCGCGGCCGGTCACCCGCGTCACGAATCCCGGCGCGAATCCTGGCGGGATGCGACCGCGCCACGCACCGGCAACCCCAAGGCGCCGCTGGCGTTGGGCGCCGCCGCCGCCTGGGCCGCCGCCCGTTCCATCCGCCGCACGTCGTCGGCCGCGATGATGGTATCGGTGTCGGTCGCGAAAGCGCGCACGATGACGGTCACGATGAGGCCCGCGAGCGCCAGCTCCGACAACCACCAGATCCGCCATACGAGCCCGAAGCCGAGCGCCATGCTGAACGCGCCGATGACAAGCGGCACGGCGGTGTTCTTCGGCATATGGATGTCTTCGTACTCGTCGGGCTTCAGGCTCGTGAACCCCTGATCGCGCCGCCACGCCCACTCATCGCGTGCGTTCACCTGCGGTGTGACCGCGAAATTGTAGTACGGGACCGGCGAGTGCGTGATCCACTCGAGCGAGCGCGAGGTGCCCCAGGCATCGTTTCCGACACGGTTGTCGGCACGATCGCGAATGCTCACGTAGAGCTGCTTCACCATGTAGTACACCGACACGGAATAGAGGCCGATCCCGATTTCCTCGGCCATCAGGAAGGGCCACCAGTGCGGATTCGCGACGTAATCGAGACGCCGTGTCATGCCCATGAAGCCGAGCATGTACATGGGCACGAACACCATGAAGGTCCCGGCGCTGAAATACCAGAAAAAGCGCTTGCCCGTGGCCTCATCGAGCTTGAAGCCGAACACCTTCGGGAACCAGTAGGTGATGCCACCCAAGGCGCCGAAGGCGATCAGCATCAACATCGTATGGAAGTGCGCGATCACGAACACGCTGTTGTGGACCGTGTAGTCGATCGCGGGGACCGCGAGCATCATGCCCGTCAATCCGCCGATGAGCAGCAGCACGAGCGCGCCCACGGCCCACAGCATGGGTGTCTCGAAACGCATGCGCGCGCGATACATGGTGAATGCCCAGTTGAACACCTTCACGCCGGTCGGGATGCCGACGAGCATGGTCGCGACGCTGAAGAAGGCGTTGACTTCCGGGCTTGCACCCATGGTGAAGAAATGGTGCAGCCAGACGGCCCACGACAAGCCCGCGATCGCAAGGCTCGCGGCTGCCATGGTCACATAGCCAAAGAGCGGCTTTTCGGAAAAGGTCGGTACGATCTCGGAAATGGTGCCGAACGCCGGCAAAACCACGAAGTACACTTCCGGGTGGCCCCAGATCCAGAAGAGATTGGTGTAGAGCATCAGGTTGCCGCCCATGCCGGCGGTGAAGAAATGGGTCCCGAAATAGCGGTCGAGCCCGAGAAGCGCGAGCGCCACGGTGAGCACGGGGAAGGAACTCAAGGCGATGATATTCGTGCTGAGCGCGGCCCACGTGAAAATCGGCAGCCGTCCCCAGGTCATGCCCGGGGCCCGCATCTTGACGATCGTCGCAATGAGGTTGATGGCGCCAAGCGTCGTCCCGACGCTCCCGATCTGGATCGCCCACATCCAGTAATCGACACCCACGCCCGGGCTGTACGGCAGCTCGGTCAACGGGATGAGGCCCACCCAGCCCGCGTGCGAAAAGTCGCCCACGAACAACGACAGCATCACAAGCGCGGTCGCGGCCACCGTCAACCACAAACCGACGGCGTTCAGGTACGGATAGGCCATGTCGCGCGCGCCGATCTGCAGCGGCACGACGATATTCATGAGCCCCACCAGGATCGGCGTCACCGCGAACAGGATCATGATGGTCCCGTGCGCGCTGTAGATCTGGCCGAAATGATACGGCGTGAGGTAGCCGTGCAGGGAGCCGAGGAAGCCCGGCGAGTGCGGGCCGTCCGCCATCAGCTGCTGGGTGCGCATCATCAGCGCGTCGATGAAGCCCCGGAACAGCATGACGAGGCCGACCAGGATATACATGACGCCGATCTTTTTGTGGTCCACGGTCGTGAACCAGTTGCGCCACAAGGGTCCCCATTGGCCGGCATAGGTCACGGCCCCGACGAGCGCGAGGCCCAAGACGGCCGCGAACACGAACGCGCCGACGATAATCGGATTATTGTAGGGAATCTGGCTGAGGGACAACCGCCCCAGCAGGGGGGTCCAGGGTCCTTGCAAATGAACGAACATTGGCTCCACTCCTCGCGTTATTTGACTAACCGGACCTGGGTCATGTGATGCATGTCCTCGGTCATCGCCATGGGCGTCGTGTACACCCGGCCCCTCATGACCTGCCGCACGACATGGTCGAAGAGCCCCGGCTGCACGTGTGAGTAGTAGGACGGCGTCTCGTGCAGATTGATGGTCGGTTTGGCGAGGGCGTCGAAGGTCGCGTAGGTGAGCGACCGGGGCGCTTGCTGCTGGCGCTGTACCCAGGCCTTGAAGTGCGCCGGCGAAATCACCTGGGTCGCGAACCGCATCCAGGAAAAGCCGCCGCCGCTGAAATCGGCTGAGAACCCGCCGTAGGTCCCGACGGTATCCGCCAACATCTCCTGCTTGGTCCGCATCCCGGGCATAACATCGATCTCGCCCACGAGTTCGGGGATGAAGAAGTCGTTGACCACGGTGGCCGAGGTCAACCGGAAGCGGACCGGCGTATGGACCGGGACCACCAAGCGGTCAACCGTTGCGATGTGCTGGCGGGGGTAAATGAAGACCCACTGCCAGTCGGTCGTGATGACGTCCACGGTCAGCGGCCGGGCCCCCGCAGCGATGGCATGGGCCGCGGCCTGAGGAGCCGGCGGCTTCAGGAGATGGAAACCGGCCTCGGCGGTATGACCCTTGGGATGGGTAATGACGGTCGGGTCGTAAGGGTTGACCTCGAAAATCCCGCGATAGGAGTAATATCCGAGCACCGCGACGATCGCGAGCGGGATGCCCCATACGAAGATTTCGAGAAGATTGGAGTGCGACCACGACGGGTCGTAATGGGCCTTACGGTTCGATTTCCGGTAGCGGACGAGAAAAAACGTCACCAGAAGCGCCGTCACCCCGACCACCGCGAGCATCACGGCGACGTCGAAGTTCATCAGATGGAGTTCCGTTTGCGCAACCGGCCCGTGGGGATGAAA
>DAHWKH010000142.1 GCA_027343725.1 Acidiferrobacteraceae bacterium | reverse complement strand
TTCCCCCACGCTCGCGCGCGGGATCGGGCTTGCGCGCGTGCCGATTGCGGCTCGAGACGGTGAGGATTGCGAGGTGGTGGGGCGGGGCGGGCGCACGGCGCCGGCGCGCCTGGTGGCCCCGCCCTTCGTGCGTAACGGGCGTGTTCGGATCGATCTTTGAGAGGGTAGAGCGATGAGTAAAGTCCCGGGGGATTTGCGTTACACGAAAAGCCATGAATGGGTCCGTGACACCGGACAGGGATGGACGGTCGGGATCACCGAGCATGCCCAGGATCTCATGGGCGATATGGTGTTCGTGGAGCTCCCGAAGGTCGGGGCGGTGGTGACGGCCGGCAAAGAGTGTGCGGTCGTGGAATCGGTGAAGGCGGCATCGGATGTGTACGCCCCGGTGGGCGGTGAGGTGACCGCCGTCAACCAGGCGCTCGCGGACAAGCCCGAGACGCTCAACACCGATCCGTACGGCGAGGGCTGGTTGTTCACCATCCGGCCGGCCGACGCCGGGGCGCTGTCCGACCTCCTGGACGCCGCGGCTTACGAAGCGCTCATCGCCGCCGAAGGATAAGCCATGCCGTTCATACCCCACACCCCGGACGATACCCGATCGATGCTCGAGGCCATCGACGTCGACGGGATCGCGGCGTTGTTCGAGGAGATCCCGGCCTCCTTGCGGGCCCAGTCCCTGGCCGGCGTGCCGCCGGCCGTGACGGAACGCGAGATCGGGCGCTTGATGCACGAGCGCGCGTTCGCGGACGGGGGCTTTCTCACGTTTATCGGCGCCGGCGCCTACGAACACCATATCCCCGCGGCCGTGTGGGAGATCACCACCCGCGGCGAGTTCTATACCGCCTACACCCCCTATCAGGCCGAAGCGAGCCAGGGGACGCTGCAACTCCTGTACGAATTCCAGACGATGATCGCAAGCCTCACCGGGCTCGAGGTCGCGAACGCGAGTCTGTACGACGGGGCGAGCGCCTTGGCGGAGGCGGTGCTCATGGCGGTGCGCCTGCATGGCTCATCGCGCCGGGTCCTGATGCCGGAGACCGTCCATCCGTATTACCGGAAGGTCGTGGCGACGATCGTCGGGGCGCAATCGATCACGCTCGAGGCGTTGCCGATGGATGACCGCGGCCGCACCGCGTTGGCGGCCGTCACGGAGAAGCTCCCCGGGGCCGCGGCGCTCGTGATCCCGCAGCCCAATTTCTTCGGGCTCCTGGAGGACGTCCACGAGATGGCGAGCGCCGCGCGCGCGGCCGGGGCGCTCGCCATCGGTGTCGTCAATCCCTTGGCCTGCGCTTGGCTTGCGCCTCCGGGCGAGTGGGGCCCGGGTTGCGACATCGCCGTCGGCGAGGGCCAGCCGCTCGGGGTCCCGCTCTCCTCCGGCGGCCCCTATTTCGGATTCATGGCGACGCGCCGCGAGCACGTCCGGCAGATGCCCGGCCGGCTCGTCGGGCGCACCGCCGACGCCGCCGGGCACGAGGCCTTCACGCTCACCCTGCAGGCGCGCGAACAACACATCCGGCGCTCCAAGGCGACCTCCAATATTTGCACGAACCAGGGCCTGCTCGTGACCGCCGCCACCATCCACATGGCCTTGCTCGGTCCCGCGGGCCTACGGCAGGTGGCCCTGGCCTCGCACGCCAACACCGCGCGGCTCGTCGAACGCCTGACGCAGATCCCGGGGGTCGAACGCGCCTTCCCCGAGACGCCGTTTTTCCACGAGGCGGCGTTGCGCATCAAGGCGCCCGTCGGCGACGTCCTGCGGGCGCTCGAGGCCCAGGGCATACTCGGCGGCTACCCCTTGGGCGAGACCTACCCGGGTTGGGAGGACGGGCTTTTGGTGTGCGCCACCGAGACCAAGACCGAGGCCGACATCGCGCATTTCGCCGAGCATCTTGAACGAATCGTCACGAAGCGGCGTCTGGATCCGCCATGCGCCTACAAGGATGACAACACGAGGAGAGCATAGATGGCCCATATAACCCTCAATGGCACACCCTGCACGACGTCCGGAGACCTCCCGAAGGTCGGCACCAAGGCCCCCGGATTTCACCTCGTCAACGCCAAGCTCGAGGAAGTGACCCTCGATCACTTCCGCGGGAAACGCAAGATCGTGAGCATTGTCCCGAGCCTGGATACGCCGGTCTGCGCCACCAGCACCAAGCGTTTCGACGAGGTGGCGGCCAAGGACCCGAGTCTCGTCGTTCTGGTGGTCTCGTCGGATCTGCCGTTCGCCCAGGGGCGGTTTTGTTCCACGGCCGGCACCTCGCACGTGCAGGCGCTTTCGATGATGCGCGATCGGCATTTCGCGCGCGACTATGGCGTACTCATCCAGGACGGCCCGCTTGCCGGCATCACCGCGCGCGCGGTCTTGGTCCTGGACGGTGACGACACCGTGCGTTATGCCGAGCTCGTGCCGGAGATCGCGCAGGAACCCCACTACGAGGCAGCGCTCGCCGCCCTGAAATGATGATATGTTGATTTTCGAGAGATCGAAGCCGGGGCGGACGAACAGCGCCCATATGCCCGTTGTGAGCACGCCGCCCTCGGATGTCCCGGAGACGCTCTTGCGGCGCACGCCGCTCGTCCTGCCGGAGGTGTCCGAGCTGCAGGTGGTTCGTCATTACACGCGCCTGAGCCAGCGCAACTTCGCGATCGATACGCACTTCTATCCGCTGGGTTCGTGCACCATGAAGTACAACCCGCGGATCGCGAACCGGCTCGCGATGTTGCCGGGATTTCTCGATCGCCATCCGCTCGCGCCCGAGACGACGGGCCAGGGGATGCTCGCGAGCCTGTTCGAGCTTCAGGAGATCCTGAGGGAGGTCACGGGCATGGCGGGCGTATCGCTCACCCCCATGGCCGGGGCCCAGGGCGAGTTCGCGGGCGTGGCCATGATCCGCGCTTATCACAAGGGGCGTCACGATGAGGGCCGCGACCAGATCCTGATCCCCAAGGCCGCGCACGGTACCAATCCCGCGACCGCCGCCATGTGCGGCTACGAGGTGCGCGAGATCGACGTGGACGATCAGGGGGATATCGATCTCGCCGCGCTCGACGCGGCCCTCGGGCCGCGCACCGCGGGGCTCATGCTCACAAACCCCTCGACCCTGGGCGTGTTCGACCGCCACATCCTCGAGATCGCCCGGCGGGTGCACGCCGCAGGCGGCCTTTTGTATTACGACGGCGCCAACCTGAACGCGATCCTCGGGAAGGTGAAGCCCGGCGACATGGGCTTCGATGTCATCCACCTGAATCTGCACAAGACCTTCTCGACGCCCCACGGGGGTGGTGGGCCGGGCGCGGGGCCTGTGGGGGTGGCCGAGCGCCTGCTGCCGTTCTTGCCGGTGCCCTACGTCGGCGAGACGCGCGGCCAGTATCATTGGATCACCGAGAAGACGCGCCCGCAGTCGATCGGCCGCCTCTCGACCTTCATGGGCAACACCGGGGTGCTTTTGCGGGCCTATGTGTATGCGCGCGTCGTGGGTCGCGAGGGGATGCCGCGCATCGCCGATTACGCGACGCTCAACGCCAACTACCTGCTCGTGCGCCTAGCGCGTCTCGGGTATGAGCCCGCCTATCCGAAAAGACGGGCCACCCACGAATTTCTCCTGACATTGAAGACCTTGAAGGAACGCACCGGGGTCACCGCCACGGACGTGGCGAAACGCCTGCTCGACAAAGGCTTCCATGCGCCGACGGTGTACTTTCCGCTCATGGTGCCAGAGTGTCTGCTCATCGAACCGACCGAGACCGAGAGCCGCGAGGAGCTCGACGCCTTCGTGACCGCCATGGAGGAGATTTGGCGCGAGGCGCACGAGTCGCCCGAGGTTCTGAAGGCGGCGCCGGAGCGTTTGCCGGTGCGGCGCGTCGACGAGGTGCGCGCGGCGCGCGGGCTCGACCTGGCTTGGCGGCCTGAGGCCCGCGCGTAAAGCCGCCCGGCCATCCATCGGCTCTTTATTCCATTTTGGCCCGTGACCGTTTTGCGGGCGCGCGCTGGCCGGTATGCTTACCGCCATCGGGTCGCGCGCAGCCGGCGGGCCCATTCAGGGGGTGTTGTGGCAACGTTGATATGCGGTTCCTTTGCGTTCGATACGATCATGGTGTTTCCCGATACGTTCAGCCGCCACATCCTTCCTGATCAACTGCACATCCTGAACGTGTCGTTCATGGTGCCCACCATGCGGCGCGATTTCGGGGGCTGCGCGGGGAACATCGCCTACAACCTCCATGCGATCGGCGGCAGCGCCCGGCCCATGGGGACGGTCGGCGAGGACTTCGCGCCGTACGCGCAGTGGCTCGATGATCTCGGCATCGCCCGCGATCACGTGACCGTCGTACCCGAGACCTATACCGCCCAGGCGTTCATCACCACCGACATGGACGACAACCAGATCACCGCCTTTCACCCCGGCGCCATGGGCGAATCGCACCGCAATCATGTGGGGGATGCCGGCAACGTGACGCTCGGGATCGTCGCGCCCGACGGTCGCGACGGCATGATCGCGCACGCGCGTGAGTTCGCCGAGGCCGGGATCCCGTTCATCTTCGATCCGGGTCAGGGTCTGCCGATGTTCGACGGCCCGCAGCTCACCCGTTTCATCGACCAGGCCGCCTACGTTTGTGTCAACGATTACGAGGCGCGCCTGCTCGCGAACACCACAGGCTGCACCGTGGAGGCCTTGAGCCGCAAAACGCAGGCGTTCGTGATCACCAAGGGCGCCCAGGGCTCGGAGATCCGCGCCGGCGGGCGCGTCTACGAGATCCCGGCGGTCAAGCCCGAGCGCGTCCTGGATCCGACCGGGTGCGGCGACGCCTACCGCGCCGGATTGCTGCTCGGTCTCGAGAAGGGCTGGGACTGGGAGACGAGCGGGCGCGCGGCGGCCCTCTTGGGGGCCCTCAAAATCGCCCACGCCGGGACCCAAAACCATCGCATCGACGCCGCGGAATTCGCGGATCGGTTCGCGGCGACCTTCGGTTACCGCTTCACCTGAGAGACACCGCTCATGCTATTAGGCTCCGTGTTTGCGCTCCTGAAGTCCGTGCCGGCCATTTTTTACGCCATCACGACCGGCTCGACGATCACTTTGAGCGGGCTCTATATGCAAAACCGCAGCGAGTCGGAGCGCAACAGCCAGCGGTTGCGGCACGATGCCGCGATGCGGGATCGCGAGCGGGACATGGCCTTGCGGCGCGACGTCTATCTCCAATCGGCCGAGGCGCTCGCGCACGCCCAGGAATACCTCGCGGCCTATGCCCGCGAGGAGTTGCCGGTCGAGCAGCACGAGGCGCTCATCAAGGGCATCGGCGGGGATCTCAACAAGGTCCACATCGTCGGGTCCCTGCCGACGATCGAGGCGATCGTGCGCGCCAATGAGTTCTTTGTGCACAGCATCGCCGATCTCGCGGTCGAGCGCTTGCCCCTGCGGCATCTGCGCGAAGACATCAAGGCCGAGGAGATGCTGCTCGAGGCCGCGGGCGGCCGGCGCGACGAGGCGCTCGCGCAGTTGCGCGAGATGGATCGCGTCCAGGCCACCGAGTCGGCCTTTTGGGCGGTGCAGAACCAGGTCCTGGGCGATGCCCAGGGGACGGTCGAGGAGGCGATCACGCGGCTGCGCGACCTGAAACAGGACCTCGCCGTGCGCGAGGCCCAACACCTGCGCCACGCCGTGGATGCCAGCATGGCCTTCGGGACCCTCGTGGTGCGCGCGAATCTCGCCATCCGCCGCGAACTCGAGATGCCGCTCGATGACAGCGCCTATCTCGGCCTCATGGAGCGTTCCCAGGAGACGCTCGCGCGCGACGTCGATCACTTCCATGAACACGCGCTCGCGGCCTCGCGGCAAGAGGAGCCCGCGGGCAAGGTCTCGGCGCGGCTTGCGTTTCTGCGCTGGCTCGAGCGCCCGCAGGCCCCGGCGTTGGCGGCCCAGGCGCCCCCCGCCGAAGGCTAGGCCCGCTCTCAGTCGCGCGCGAGCGGTAATCCCTCCGCGTCCCACATGACAAGCCCCCCGGCGAGGCTCTGGACCTGCGTGAACCCCATGCGTGTGAGGACGTCGGCGGCGAGCGCGCTGCGGCCGCCCGATTCGCAGTAGAGCACGATGAAGCGCTCGCGGGCCTGGCACAACGCGGCCACCTGGTGCGGACTCCCGGGGTCGGCGGCCCCCTCGAGCGTGCCGCGCGGAATGAGCAGGGCCCCCGGGATGTGGGAGGTCGCGTATTCGTCGGGCTCGCGCACGTCCACGATCAGGATCGGCTCGTTGTTCTCGAGCAACAGATCGACCTCGTCGGCGCGGATCTCGGTTATGCGGCTGCGGGCCTCGGCCACGAAGTCGCCAAGCGTCATGATGCTCACGAAAACTCCTCGTTGTTCTTTAGGTCTCGGGTTGCGCGAGTAACGCCTCGAAGGCCTCCCGCTCGCTGATCGGGGCGGCGCACGTAAGCCCCCGGCAGGCATAGGCCGTCACCGCGCCACGCGGTACACGCGCAGCGAGGCCCGCGGGGAGGTCGCGCGCCCCCGATGGGATGGGAAACACCGCGCCCCGGATCGAAAACCGCGCCGCCGCCCGTTCGCGCCAGGCCGCAAGCTCGGGGTCGTCCCCGCGCAGGATGATGAGACTTGGCGGGTCGAGGAGGTCCTCGAGGGATTCGAGCAATGCGCCGTGGGCCACCGGATAGCGCGCGAGGTCCGCCCAGGCGGCGCGCAGGACGCCTTCCGCGAGCGTCTCCCAGTAGGGTTCGGCGAGCAGGTGCCCAAGGCGCGACAAGGCGCGCGCGGCGACGGCGTTGCCGGCGGGCAGGGCGTCGTCGGTGAAGGGTTTCGGGCGATAGAGCGGCGTCTCGTGATCCTCGTGCGTGAAGTAGAAGCCGCCGCGTTGCGGGTCGTGGAAGTCGTCGGCAAGGCCGTCGGCCAAGGCGCGCGCGAGCGCGAAATCCGTATCCCGCCATTGCGTTTGCAGGGATTCGAGGATGGCGTCCAACACGAACGCGTAATCGTCGAGGTAACCATACGGGCTCGTGCGGCCGTCCTTGGTGACGGCCGCCAGCCGTTCGCCGTCCCACAAGAGTTCGCGCACGGCGTCGAGCGCCCGTTGCGCCGAGGCGGTGAGGCGCGGTTCGGCGAGCAGACGCCCGGCGCGCGTAAGGCCCTTGATCATCAGGCCGTTCCAGGCGCACAGGATCTTCTCGTCGCGCCCCGGCCGGGGACGCTTGGCGCGCGCCAAGCGCAGTCGCTCCCGCGCGCGCTCGAGACGACGCGCGACCTCGTCTTCCGAAAGTTGCAGGCGTTGCGCGAGCGCGGCGCGCGTGGTCGCGATCTGCAGGTGGTAGGCCTCGCTTTCGAAATTGGGCGCCTTGTCGAGGCCGAAGTAGGGCAGGGCGACCGCGCGCTCGTCATCGTCCAAGAGGGCCATGAACTGGTCGCGCTGCCAGAGATAGAAGGCCCCCTCGCGACCCTCGCTGTCGGCATCGAGGGTCGCGTAATAGGCCCCGGAGGGGGATTGCATCTCGCGCATCACCCATTCGGCGCTTTCGATCGCGACTTGGGCCAAGCGCTCGTCGCCGGTTGCGCGGAAGCCCTCGGCCATCAAGGGGATGAGCTGGGCGTTGTCGTAGAGCATTTTCTCGAAATGCGGGATATGCCACTGCGCGTCCACGCTGTAACGAAAAAAGCCCCCCTCCAGGTGATCGAACAGTCCGCGGTCGGCGATCGCGCGCAGCGTCGTTTTGGCCATGTCGAGGGCCTCCGCGTCCCCCCGCATGCCGGCGCGCAGCATGCGGCCGATGGCGCTCGGTTGGGGGAATTTCGGGGCGCCCCCGAAGCCCCCGTCGCGCGGGTCGTATTCGCGTTTGAGCGCGCGCACCGCGGTATCGATCGGCTGTTGCGTCAGGCTTTGGGCCGGGTCCTCGTCCCGCTGCGCGTCGAGGGCCTGGCGCAGAAGCGGCGCCTGGGTCGCAAGCGCCTCGCGGTGTTCGCGATAATAGCGCTCGACATGGGTCAGGAGGTCGGTGAAGGCCGGGAGCCCGAAACGCGCCTCCTTCGGAAAATAGGTCCCGCCGAAAAAGGGTGTGAGGTCGTCGGGCGCGAGAAACATCGTGAGCGGCCAGCCCCCGGCGCGTTGCGTGAGGAGGTTGTGCGCCGCCTGGTAGACGCGGTCGATGTCCGGGCGTTCCTCGCGGTCCACCTTGATGCACACATACAGGCGGTTCATGACATCCGCCACCGCCTCGTCCTCGAAGGACTCATGGGCCATCACATGGCACCAGTGGCAGGCCGAGTAGCCGATGGAGAGCAGGATGGGTTTGTCGTGCGTGCGCGCGAACGTGAGCGCGGCGTCATCCCAGGGCTGCCACGCCACCTTGTTGTGCGCGTGCTGGGCAAGATACGGGCTCGTCTCGCTGGCTAGGCGGTTCACGGCCTGGGGCGTCGTATCGTCCATGGGCCCTCCTCAAAAGGCCATTGTACCGGTTTGCGGACCCGATGGCGCCCCACTTCCGTTTGGCGATTGCGAGCCACGCGCCGCATCAACCGCACGGGTGGCCGCCCCTCACTCTTGAAGCCGGATCGCTCTCGACGCCCGGCAGTTCAGGATCTTGACGACAATAAGGGACCCCGGCTATGGTCCCTGTATCATCCGCTCCTGGCAGTAAGCCTTCCCCCCTCTCATCCGGGAAGCGCCGAACCCCGGGGCCATTCTTTATTCGTACCATTGGTCGACCGGCCTGCCGGATCACGCCCCCCGGCGAGGACGCCTCATCGGAGGGATCGCGGCGGGTGCCCTCTCGTCCGACAGGAGGAGGCCATATGCCCACAGGAACGCCATCGCAAAGACAAGCTGAAAGCTTTCTCGCCTCGCCCGAATTCGAGCAGGCGATAGCGAGTGACGACGGCTTGGCGGCCCAACAGCATCTCGACGCCGGGCGCCCGATTTACGACGGCGATGAACGTTTCCCGGACGGTCTCGTGAAGAAGTATCCCGACGGCCGCAAGCAACTGGTATCGGTGAGTGCGGACGGGCAGGTGTCTATCATTCGGGATCTCTGATGGATCGCCCGAGACCCTAAGCCGGATATCGCCGCGGCCTCTCTTCGTGAGCATTGGGAGCGCCCTGCGTATATAGAGGTACCCATTCGCGATTCGGGCGAGGCATAATGCGCCCCATGTCCTTGCCCCCCCTGCGTCTTAAGCCCCACGAGGATCGGCGTCTGATGGCCGGTCACCTGTGGGTTTTCAGCAACGAGGTCGATACCGAGGCCACGCCCTTGACTGCGTTCACTCCCGGCGATCTCGTCCGCCTCGAGAGCGCGCGCGGGCGCGTCTTGGGTGTGGGCTACGTGAATCCCGCCTCTCTCATCAGTGCGCGTCTCCTGAGCCGCGACGTCCGGGTCGCGATCGACCGGGAGTTTTTTGCGCAGCGCTTGCAGGTGGCCCTTGCCTGGCGCGAGCGCCTCGGCTGGGGCCCGTTTTATCGCCTCGTCTTCGGCGAGAGCGACGGATTGCCGGGCCTCGTCGTCGATCGGTACGGCGATGACTGGGTGCTGCAGGTCACGACCGCCGGCATGGAGCGATGCGCGCCGCTCGTGATCGAGGCCCTGGAGGCGATCACGCGCCCCCGGAGTATCCTTTTGCGCAACGACACGCCCGCGCGCGCCCTCGAGGCATTGCCGGCGCTTGTCACGGAGGCCCTGGGTACTCCGCCGGAGGAGGCCTGTCTCGTGGAAGGCGATTGCCGCTTCCGGGTCTCGCTGCGCGGCGGTCAAAAGACCGGCTGGTTCTTCGATCAGCGCCTGAACAGGCTCCGGCTCTTACCCTATGTGAACGGCCGCACCGTTCTCGATGTTTTTAGTTACGTGGGTGGTTTCGGGATCCAGGCGGCGGCCCACGGCGCGCGCCACGTGACCCTGATCGACGGTTCCGAGCGCGCCCTCGCCTATGCGCGCGACAATGCCGACGCGAACGGCGTCGGGGACCGTGTCTCTCTGATCGAGGGCGATGCGTTCATGGTCTTGAAGGATCTACGGGCCGAACGCCGGGTCTTTGACGTGATCATTCTCGACCCGCCGGCGCTGATCAAGCGGCGCAAGGATCGCGAGGCCGGGGCGGTGGCGTATGAGCGTCTCAATCAGGCGTGCCTTGCGCTGCTCGCCCCCGATGGCCTCTTGATCTCGGCCTCGTGTTCTCATCATCTCGAGCGCGACACCCTGAAGCGCATCGTGCAGCGCGCGGCAGGACACGCCGCGCGTGATCTCCAGTGGGTGGACGAGGGCGGTCAGGGACCGGATCATCCCGTGCATCCGGCGATCCCCGAGAGCGCCTATCTGAAAGTGGTGACGGCGCGTTCCTACTGAGGGGTCGTTGCGCGGCGACGATCGGCGCGTATCGCCGGTGACATCCCCAGGCGGGCTCTGCATAATGGCCCGTGATGCGCGCCCCGGACGAACACCGGTGGCTGTTCGCATCGAGCCGTTCGCGATCCGCCGGCAGCTTCTCTGTTGGTCTCCGCCCGCCCTGCATGGGCGCCGGGGACTCATCCTCGATCCGGACGGGGCGACGTTCGAACGTTCCCCTCATGTTCCGGTCTCAGAGGCTGTGGGCGTTTCGTTTCGCGTCGGAGCGCGCGCGGGCCGGATCCGCGTATCCGCGGTGTGGGACACAGGCACCGCTGGGATGGGTCCGGTCGTGTCCTTTCCGGCGCATTTCCGCATGGGGCCCGAGACTCAAAGACGGATGCCGGGGCCCCTATGCGTCCCTAAAATCCCCGCACATCGGGGCGGTGTCCGTCAGCCTCATCTGAAATCATGGAGAGAATTATGATCAGGAGACGATCGCATTGGAAAACGATAGTGACCGCAGGCTTGATGCTCGCGCCGATGGCCGCCTGCGCCTACAACTGGCCCGCGAACGGGCTCTACATTGGCGCCGGCGGCGGTATGGCCGACAATCGTCAGGCCAAATCCGGCCTGCCGGCGCCGTTTGTGAACCTGCATCACACGCACCCGGCCTGGAAGGCGTTCGTGGGATATGCCTTCAACCGGTTTTTCTCGGTTCAGGCCGGTTACCAGGGCCTGGGCCAGTCGCGCGCCACGACCGCGGCCGGCGTCGAGACCGTGCGCAACCGCGGGTATGACGTCAACGGCCTCCTGACCTTCCCGCTCGATCGGCGCGTGGACCTCTTCGTTGAAGGCGGTGTCTCGCGTTTCCGCACGCGGACTGCGACCGCGACGACCACGACCATCCGCCATGACGGCACTCACCCGGACTACGGCGGAGGGGTGCAGGTCAACCTCATGCGGCACGTGTCGTTCCGCGGGGAGTGGCAGGAGTTCCGGATCCCGCATAACAACACGCAGCTCTACAGCGGAAGCCTGGCGTTCCGGTTCTAGGCGCGCCGGCACCGCCCCGGGGTCAGGATCCCGGGGCGGCATTGCGTGCCATCCAGAGCGTCTTCACGTTCACAAACTCGCGCAGGCCGTAGAGCGCGAGTTCCCGCCCGTACCCCGAGGCCTTGATGCCGCCGAACGGCAGCCGCGGGTCACTCTTCACGAGTCCATTGACGAACGTCGAGCCGGATTCGATGTCCCGTGCCAGGGCCTCGCCTTGGGTGAGGTCTTCCGTCCACAGGCTGGCGCCGAGCCCGTAGGGGCTGTCGTTGGCGAGCCGGATGGCGTCTTGCGTGTCGCGCGCCCGCAGGATGATCGCCACCGGCCCGAAGAGTTCCTCGCTGTAGGCGCGCATGCCCGGGCCGACGTGGTCCAGGATGGAGGGCGGGTAGAAGCTCCCGGGCCCTTCCGGGATCCGGCAGCCGACACGCGCGCGGGCCCCTTGCGCGATACTATCCGTGACTTGGGCGTGCAAGGCCGCGCGCAGGTCGTGCCGGGCGAGCGGGCCCATGCGCACCTCGGGGTCGCTCGGGTCGCCCCAGCGCAGCGTTTTGAGGTGCGCCTCGAGGCGCGCAAGGAACGGCTCGGCCACCGCGTCCACGACGATCAGGCGTTTGGCGGCGATGCAGCTTTGCCCGGCATTCTGGTAGCGCGAGGCGACCGCCGCACGGGCCGCGCGTTCGAGGTCGGCATCGGCGAGCACGACGAAGGCATCCGAGCCGCCGAGCTCGAGGACGGTCTTTTTGAGGGCGGCGCCGGCCGCCGCCGCGACCGCGCGGCCCGCGGCCTCGCTGCCCGTCAGGGTGACGGCGTGGATGCCGGGGTCCTGGATGAGCTCGGCGACCTCCGATGAGCGGATGAAGAGGCTCTGGAAGAGCCCTTCCGGGGCGCCCGCCTCACGAAAGATGTCGGCGATCGCGCGCGCGCATTGGGGCACGTTGGCGGCGTGCTTCAGGAGCGCGGCGTTGCCGGCCGTGAGGGCGGCGGTCGCGAACCGGAAGACCTGCCAAAAGGGGAAGTTCCAGGGCATGATGGCCAGGATCACGCCCAGCGGCAGGAAGGCGACCTGGGCCTTGGCCTCCTCCATCGCCACCGGCTCGTCGGCCAGAAAGCGTTCCCCGTGGACGGCGTAATACTCGCAGGCCCAGGCGCATTTCTCGATCTCGGCGCGGGC
>DAHWKH010000125.1 GCA_027343725.1 Acidiferrobacteraceae bacterium | reverse complement strand
TCACGGGCACGGTTGGAGCGTGCGCACGATCGCGCGCCTGCGGCTTGCGGGCCTCTTGCTCGCGCTCGGGCATCCGCATAAGGCCTGGCCCTACGCGCATCTCAAAAAACCCTATGGATTCGAGGGGCAGGCCCTGGCCCTGCAGGCCGGGATCCGCGCCCGCGAGGGCCACGAACGTCGCGCCTACCGGCTTTATACCGAGGCCTTGAAGCACGTGCCGAAGAAATCGGTGTTCGCCGCCTTGTGGCACCGTCTGCGTTCGCAGTTGCAGGAGACCTCATGAGACGCCTGGCAGGACTCTTGGCGCTCGTGCTGCTCGCGGGCTGTGGGATGTTCGGGGGAGGGCACAGCAATCTCGCGCCGCCCACGCCCCTGAAGCCCTTGAAGCCCGCCTTGAAGGTTACGCGGGTCTGGTCGCATCAATCGGGTAATGGCACGGGCGGATATCATCTGATCTTAAGGCCGGCCCTGTGGCGGGGGACCGTGTATGTGGCGAGCGCGGACGGTGTCGTGGCCGCCTATCGCGCCACCAGCGGAAAGAAGGTCTGGCGGACGCATCTGGCGCGCCATGTCACCGGGGGCGTGGGCGCAGGCCACGGGCTCGTGGTGGTCGGGAGCCGCCGGGGATGGGTGGTGGCCCTGAACGCGCGCGACGGCAAGCCCGTCTGGCAGGCGCAGGCCCCAAGCGGCGTGCTCGCGGCCCCGGTCGTGGGCCCCCATGGCGTCTACGTGGCAACGCTCGATGGGCACGTGACGGCCCTGGGGCTCGCGCATGGGCGGCGTTTGTGGGTCGTCTCGCATACCGAACCGGCGTTGAAGCTGGACCTCGTGGCCCGTCCGACGTGGGCGCGCCATGTGCTGTATGAAGGGTATGCCGACGGTGATGTCGTGGCCTTGCGGGCGCGCGACGGCCGGCGTCTCTGGACGAGCCCCATCGTACGCCCGCGCGGGGGAGACCCGGTCGAGCGCCTGGTCGATGTCGGGCACCCGATCAGCGCCCAGGGCCTCGTGTATGCCGACAGCTATCACGGCAACGTCGTGGCGCTCGCGGCGCGTTCGGGACGGATCCTCTGGAGTCACCCGGGATCGTCCTACCGCAACATGGCGCTCGGCGGCCAGTCCCTGTATGTCGTGACCGCGCACAGCCGGGTGGTGGCGCTCGCCAATGCAAGCGGCGCGCGCCAATGGCGGCAGAAGGCGCTCTTGAACAGGCGCTTGGGCGACCCGGCGCTCGCCGGTCCGGCGGTGGTGGTGGGCGATTATGCGGGTTATACGCAGTGGTTGTCGCGGCGCACCGGGCGCCTGCTCGCACGCAAGCGCGTGAGCGAGGGCGCGGTCCGCGCCGCCCCGCTCGTGGCCTCGCCCTCGGGCCACGGGACGCCGGAGGTCTTCGTGCTCAGCACCACCGGGCGCTTGACGGCCTTGAGGTTCCGTCCCCGGTCGCGATGAAGCCCATCGTCGTATTGGTCGGGCGGCCGAACGTCGGAAAGTCCACCTTGTTCAACGCGCTCACGCGCTCGCGCCAGGCGTTGGTGGCGGACCTGCCGGGCTTGACGCGTGACCGCCAATACGGCGAGGGGCGGATCGGCGGGCGGCCGTACATCGTGGTCGACACGGGCGGTCTGGGTGGGCCCGCGGACGGGCTCGGGCAACGCGTCGCCGCGCAGACCCGGGCCGCGCTCGCCGAGGCCGACGTGGTGGTGGTCCTGACCGACGGGCGCAGCGGCCCGCATGTCGACGATTGGACGATCGCCGCCGAGATCCGCGCCTTAAACCGCCGTGTCGTACTGGCCGTCAACAAGACCGAAGGCCTCGACCCGGACGTGGCGGCGGCGGAGTTCCATGCTTTGGGGCTCGGGCGGCCCGTGGGCATCGCCGCCGCCCATCACCAGGGGCTCGAGGCCCTCATGACGGCGGCACTCGCCGGACACGGCGCGGATGAGCCGGAGGCCGCGGCGCACGAGGGCATGCGCATCGCCATCGCCGGGCGCCCGAACGTCGGCAAAAGCACGCTCATGAACGCGTTGTTGGGCGAGGAGCGGGTCGTGGTGTCGGACCTGCCGGGGACCACGCGCGACAGCGTGTACGTCCCGTTTCAGCGATCCGGCAAGGCCTATGTCTTGATCGACACGGCCGGGGTCCGCCGGCGCGCGCGCGTGACCGAGCCGCTCGAACGCTACAGCGTGGCCAAGACCCTGCAGGCGGTGGACGACGCCCACGTGGTGTTGCTCGTCTGTGACGCGCGCGAGGAGATCGGCGAGCAGGACGTGACGCTGGCTGGGCACATCCTCTCGCAGGGGCGCTCGCTTGTGCTGGTGGTGAACAAGTGGGAGGGGCTCGATGCCGCGCGCCGCGATTGGATCAAGCGCGAACTCGCGCGTAAGCTGCCGTTTTTGGCGTTTGCCCCGCCGCATTTCATCTCGGCCCTCGAAGGACTCCATATCGGGCCACTCTTTCCTGCCATGGAGCGTGCCTATCGCTCCGGCGGGCGCACCTTGCCGACCCCGCAGCTGAACCGCATCCTGAGAGACGCCATATCCGCAACGGCACCGCCGATGGTGCGCGGCCGGCGCATCAAGCCGAAGTTCGCGCATCAGGGGGGCAAATATCCCCCGCGCGTCGTGGTCCACGGCAATCTCGTGAGCGAGGTCCCGGAGGCCTGGCGGCGCTATCTCGCGCAACGCGTGCGCACGCACTTCCGGTTGGAGGGGACGCCGGTCGAGATCGAGTTCCGCGAGGGCGACAACCCGTTCGCCGGCCGCCCGCAAGGGGCGCCGACGGCGCGCCAGGAGGCCAAGAGGCGCCGTTTGAAGCGGTTCCGCAAGGCCCATTACGGCTGAACGGTCTTGATCTCGACCCCGAGCTCTCCGGCGGCGAGTTGGACCCGCAAGGCCTCTCCGGGGCGCCGGCCCGCGGCGTCGGCCACGATCCGGCCGTGCGCGTCTGTGACGATGGCATAACCGCGTTTGAGCGAGGCCCCGGGTCCCACGAGCTGCAAGGCGTGGGTTGCGTGTGTCAGGCGCATCCGGTGCCCGGCGAGGTGTGATGCCACCGCGTGCTGGAGGCGCCGGGCGAGGGCCTCCTGGTCTTTTTTGAGGCGCGCAAGGGTGGTGCGTGGATGGCAGGCCGCGAGTCTCGCCGGCAACGCGGCGAGCGCCCCGCGGCGCGCGTGCAGCATGCGCTCGAGCGCCGCCCGCAGGCGCCCCGGCAGGGGGGCGAGGCGCAAGGCGTCGCGTCGCAGGCGCGCCTCGGGCGACTTCAGGGCGAGCGCGCGGGTGAGCATGCTACAGCGCGTGCGCAGGCGCTCCTGGTGGGACGCCAGCGCGAGCCGCAGCCGGTGTTCGAGGGCCGTGACCCGGGCGCGGCGCGTCTCGAGCGCGCGCGTCGGGAGCCCGAGGCGCTGTTTGAGGTGATCGAGGTGCTGTACGCGCTCACGCAAGGCCCGCTCCCAGAGATGCCGCAACTGGCGGACGGCGTCCATGCGGCGCTTGTGATATGCGGCCTGATCGGGGCTTAGGAGCTCGGCGGCGGCGGTGGGTGTGGGCGCGCGGACGTCTGCCACCCAGTCGGCGATGGTGACGTCGGTTTCATGGCCGATCGCCGACACCACGACGAGCCGCGAGCGCACGATGGCGCGCGCCACCGTCTCCTCGTTGAACGGCCACAAGTCCTCGAGGGAGCCGCCGCCGCGGGCCAGCAACAAGACGTCGCATTCGGCGCGCGCGTTGGCGAGATCCAAGGCCGCCGCGATCCGGACGGCGGCCTCCGGGCCTTGGACCGGCACTCCGTAGAGCAGGAGGGCGATGGCCGGAAAGCGCCGTCTGAGCGTGGTGAGAATGTCGTGCCAGACCGCCCCGTCCGGGGAGGTGATGACACCGATGCGCCGGATACCGGACGGCAAGGGGCGCTTGCGCGCGCTCTCGAACAGGCCCTCGGCCGCGAGTTTGCGCTTCAAGGCCTCGAAGGCCCGGCGCAAGGCCCCTTCGCCCGCATCTTCCATCTGTTCGACGATCAATTGGAAGTCTCCGCGGCCCTCGTAGAGACTGACGCGCCCACACACCAGGACCTGCGCGCCCTTGGTCGCGGGACAACAGAGGCGCTGGGCGCCGCGGAACAGCGCGCAGCGGATCTGCGCGCGGCTGTCTTTGAGGATGAAATAGATGTGGCCGGAGGAGGGTTGCGAGCAGTCGCCGATCTCGCCCTCTACCCACACGCGCCCGAAGCGATCCTCGAGGAGCGCGCGCGCGTCCTGATTGAGGCGGCTTACGGTGTAGATTGCGCGCACGGGGCCGTCCGGGGGGAGGGTCATCGCTGCAAGCGCGAAAGCCCTGGGCCGCGCCCAGGGCCGCGCGCGGGGCCGTTAGGGGTAGTAGGGCTTGGGATGGGCGTTGGCAGCGGCCTGCTCTTGCGCCAGGCGGCACTGCGTGAGGACCGTATTCGCGGCCTTGATGGCCTGGCTGTAGCGGCCCTGGGACGCGGCCTTGCGGGCGAGCGCCAGCTCATGGGGTGTCGCAAGCCACAAGGCGCCCTCGGCGCGGGTTTTCTGGACCGCCAAGTCCGCTTGCTTGAGGCGCGTTTGCGCAAGCCGCCCTTGCGCCCCGCCTTGTCCCATGTGGGCGCAGCCGGCCAGCACGAGCGCGCAACCGGCGACCAGAATGGTCTTTTTCATAAAGGCTCCTCTCGGTGATGGTTTTTCTGTTATAGACCACGACTATTAAAACACAAAGCGCGCCCCCGGTCCCGTCCCTGGCCCGGGCGTTTACGACCGCACGGGCACCCCGTATAATACGGCATGCGAATCGTTCAAGACGCCCTCACCTTCGATGATGTCCTGTTGCTACCCGCGCATTCGCGCGTTTTGCCCCGGGACGTCAGTCTGCAAACCGCGGTTACGCGCCGTATTCGGCTCAATATCCCCATCCTCTCGGCGGCCATGGATACGGTCACCGAGGCCCGGGCCGCCATCTGTCTTGCCCAGGAAGGCGGGTTGGGCATCATCCATAAGAATCTCGGCGCCGCGCGTCAGGCCGATGAGGTCCGGCGCGTCAAGAAATTCGAGAGCGGTGTGATCAACGACCCCATCACCGCACGGCCGGACATGACCGTGAGCGCGGTGCTCGGGCTGATGCGTACCCATCATATTTCCGGGGTGCCGGTCATCGACAAGGATCGATTGGCGGGCATCGTGACCAGTCGGGATTTGCGCTTCGAGACGCGTAACGATGAAGTGATCGCGAATATCATGACGCCGAAGGAGCGCCTCGTAACGGTCAAGGAGGGCGCCTCCCGCGACGAGGTGCTGGCGCTCCTGCATCGCCACCGGATCGAAAAGGTGCTGGTCGTGGACGACCATTTCCGCCTGAAGGGGCTCGTGACGGTCAAGGACATCCAGAAGTCGACCGAGAAACCGAACGCCGTGAAAGACGGCAAGGGACGCCTGATCGTGGGGGCGGCCGTGGGCGTGGGGGCCGGGACCGAGGAGCGCGTCGAACGGCTTTTGGAGGCCGAGGTGGACGTGCTCGTGGTGGATACCGCGCACGGCCATTCGGAAGGCGTCCTGGAGCGCGTGCGCTGGATCAAGAAGACCTTTCCGAACGCCGAGGTGATCGGGGGCAATATCGCGACCGGCGACGCGGCGCGCGCGTTGATGGACGCCGGCGTCGATGCGGTCAAGGTAGGGATCGGGCCCGGCTCCATCTGCACGACGCGCATCGTGGCCGGTGTCGGCGTACCGCAGATCACGGCCATCGATAACGTCGCCCAGGCGCTGGCCGGAACGGATGTCCCGCTGATCAGCGACGGCGGGATCCGGTATTCCGGCGATATCGCCAAGGCCCTGGCGGCCGGGGCCCACACGGTCATGATCGGGAGCCTGTTTGCCGGCACCGACGAGGCCCCGGGGACCGTCGAGCTGTATCAGGGGCGGTCGTACAAGACCTACCGGGGCATGGGATCCCTGGGCGCCATGCAGGAGGGGTCCAGTGATCGGTACTTCCAGGAGGACGGGGCCCCCGAAAAGCTGGTCCCCGAGGGGATCGAGGGGCGCGTGCCGTATCGCGGATCGCTGGTCCATATCATTTACCAATTGGTCGGGGGCGTGCGCGCGAGCATGGGCTATACCGGGAGCCCGGACCTGAAGACCATGCGGAACGCCTCGTTCGTGCGCATCACCCATGCGGGGATTCACGAGAGCCACGTGCATGACGTGGCGATCACCAAAGAACCGCCCAATTACCAGCGGGGTTGAGATGCCCGTTTCGCAGCCGGCCCAAGCCGCGCGCTCCGAAAAGATCCTGATCATCGATTTCGGTTCCCAGTATACGCAGCTCATCGCCCGGCGCGTGCGGGAGGCCGGGGTGTATTGCGAGATCCGGCCATGGGATGGAGGGGATGCGGCGTGCGCGGACGCCGATGCGCGCGGCGTGATTCTCTCGGGGGGGCCCGAGTCTGTGACCGAGCATCATACGCCGCGGATCCCGAAGGCGGTGCTCGACTCGGGCGTCCCGGTGCTCGGAATCTGTTACGGCATGCAGGCCTTGGCGGCGCAGCTGGGTGGGCGGGTCGCGCCGGCGCGGCATCGCGAGTACGGACACGCCACGGTGCGGGTCGAACCGCATTCCCGGTTGCTGGGCGGTCTCTGGGACACCGAGCAGGCCCCGGTCCTGGACGTCTGGATGAGCCACGGCGACCGCGTCGAGGCCTGTCCGCCCGGTTTTGTCGCGATCGCCGCGACCGACAACGCCCCGCTGGCTGCGATCGCGGACGAGGCCCGGGGATATTACGGCTTGCAATTCCATCCCGAAGTCACCCACACCCGTGCGGGGCAGCGCATTCTCGAGCGCTTCGTGCACGAGATCTGCGGCTGCGCGCGGGACTGGACCGAGGGCACTATCATCGACGACATCGTGGCCGAGGTCCACCGGCAGGTGGGGGCCCACGAGGAGGTCGTGCTGGCGCTCTCGGGCGGCGTCGATTCATCGGTGGTCGCGGCCCTTTTGCACCGCGCGATCGGCAAGCGTTTGACCTGCGTGTTCGTCGATAACGGGCTCCTGCGCCTGCATGAGGGCGATCAGGTGATGGCGACATTCGCCGATCATCTCGGGGTGCGGGTGATCCGCGTGAACGCCGAGGCGCGGTTCCTGGCGGCGCTGAAGGGGGTCGCAGACCCCGAGCGCAAGCGCAAGATCATCGGCGAGACGTTCATCGCGGTGTTCGAGGAGGAGGCCGCGCGCTTGCCGCGTGTCCAGTGGCTCGCGCAAGGCACGATTTACCCCGATGTCATCGAGTCGGCCGGGGTCGGAGGCACCGCGCGCGTCATCAAGTCCCACCACAACGTGGGTGGCCTCCCCGAGCGCATGAATCTCAAGCTGCTCGAGCCCTTGCGGCTCTTGTTCAAGGACGAAGTGCGCAAGATCGGACTGGCGCTCGGATTGCCGCAGGCGATGATCCAGCGCCACCCGTTCCCGGGCCCGGGACTGGGGGTGCGGATCCTCGGGGCGATCGAGCCCGAATACGCCGAGATCCTGCGCGCAGCGGATGCGATTTTTATCGAGGAGCTGCGCGCGAGCGGATACTACGAGCGCGTGAGTCAGGCGTTTGCCGTGTTTCTGCCGGTCCGCTCGGTCGGGGTCGTGGGCGACGGGCGCGCCTACGATTTCGTGGTGGCCCTGCGCGCGGTCGAGACCGTGGACTTCATGACCGCGAATTGGGCGGCCTTGCCTTATGAGTTGCTCGCGCGGATTTCGAACCGGATTATCAATGAAGTGCGTGGCGTGAGCCGCGTGGTTTACGATATTTCCGGCAAGCCCCCAGCCACTATCGAGTGGGAGTGAATTTACGTCCTTCGAGGACTATCGCCAGCTATCGAAAAACTTCCATAACGTGTGGATTTATAAATAAATGCGTTACGACAGCTATCGGTGGCTATCGCCGGCTAGCAGAAAAAATTGGCGGTAGAACTAACGGTAAAAATCGAGGCCGGATTAAGACACTCTCGTTCACTATTCAGACTTTTACCGTCTTTGACGGTAAAAGCCTTCTCGGGAATGCTTGTTTTATGCGGCTTTCCGGGCATCAGCAGGTCTCCAGGTCCTTGACGGTAAAACCTGACGGTAAAGCCGTCACAAGCCGGAGGAGAGTTATTGTCAAATCTGGTGTTTGGCTGAGTGAATCAAGCGGCAGCCTGATCGACGTCTGTCACCTCGACACCATCTCTGAATTGGATT
>DAHWKH010000114.1 GCA_027343725.1 Acidiferrobacteraceae bacterium | reverse complement strand
TGAAGCCCATGAATCCCCCCTGATGCGGGTGCCCCGGACCTAGGTGCGCACGGCCCGGGCTGATCTCCCCGGTCCCGTTCCGACCCGCCGCGGCCCCCGATGGCCCAAGGCCATCCCCTTCTTGCCCGTCCGTGGACGGTGGTCCCGGCTGGGTCTGGGAATGGTCCTTACGAAAGACGCAAAGGCATGCGTCTTGACGCCCCGAACAACACTCTGAAATGGTTTTGCCGCATTGTGCCCGATCCAGCGGGCCCGTCTATGGTCCATTTGGACCACATTTGCGTTTCGTCATGGCGTCGGTGTGTGATTCCGTCTCGACAGGCTGACGGCCTGGCCGCACCCGCAGGTACCGGGACAGGGGCGCCCTCCCGGCGTCATGTTGCAAGACCACGCTTTGGTAAAGGAGCGCGCGGCCTCCTGCTCGATGTCCATACCCCCTTTCAGGCCACTAACCCGACAGTCGCCGCCCAAGCCAATCCTTATGGATGAAGAACCGGTACAGGCGTATCCCTGCGCATGGCCATTGGGGGGGCCGTTCGAGGCCGTGGAGATATCCGCGCGTATGACCGCCTGAAGCGAGCCGCTTACGGCCGGCGTTGACACACGATCCACGCGGCCTTATAAGGGAACCACAACAATAAGCAGACAAAAACACCGACCCGTACCAGCACCGGGGTGTGGACGGGTCTTTGCCCTTACCGTTGAGCCCACCGCGCGCTTTGGGCACTGAACGGTAAGGGGCCGGAATTCGTTGTCTACGCCAATCAAAACGTCGTGACAAAGAGCATGACAGGGGCGTGTCTTCGGGGGAGGTGGTGTATGGGAGGTGCACACTTTTTGTCGATTGATGACCATGCCCTGTTCCGCAAGGGGCTTATGCTATTGCTCAAGGAACGCTATCCGGACGCGTCGATGAGCGAAGCCGAGTCGGTGGAAGAGGCCGTGAAACTCGCAATACCCGCACCCCATCTGATCCTGCTCGATATCCGGCTGCCCGGCCGGCGCGGCATCGACGGCATCGGCATGCTGCGAACGCGCTGGGGTTACTGCCCCATATACATGGTATCCGGATTGGACAGTGAGGAGGCCATCCGGGAGGCATTCGATTCCGGGGCATCCGGGTATATCTCGAAAACGGAGACACCCACCGCGCTCCTGAGAAAGATCGACGCCGCGATCTGCGAACAATGCGAACCACTGGGAGACACCCCACCCGCAGACTCACCGGCAGACAAGCCCCAAAAACTGACGTCACGACAACGCGACATATTGCGCTACCTCTGCGAGGGTCTGCCCAATAAAGTCATCGCCCGGCGCCTGTCCGTATCGGAGAATACGGTGCGCCACCACGTCCGCGACATCCTCGATTACTTCAGCGTCGGCAGCCGCTCCGAGGCGGCCTTTGCGGCGCGGCAACATGGGTACGCGGAATAACGGACGGGGATCGCCGCGGTCGCGTTCCGCAAGATTGCGGACGCCGAGCCATACAAGCACCCGTAAGGGCACACCATCGCCGCCGCGCGCGCGTCATTTCGGGTGCCGTCGCCCGTCACCGGCATGAGGGACCAAACGCCGCTCGATCCGCTGGTGCCGCACGACGCGTCCGCTGACGCCGTGCGCGACCCACGCGTGGGAGCGGGCGAAGACGGATTCTGCGAGCAACTGCGCATACCCATGCGCGCCATGCAGTGGGCCATCTACCCCGGTCTCTTGCTCCTCGTGGTCGTGTTTCTCGCCATGCGATCCTTGTGCCCTGGAAACCCATGGCCCCTGGGCCTCTGGTGCGCTACGGCGGCCACGATATGGATCGCCATCGCCCTCCACGGCCGCCTGCGAATGGGGCGCGCCGGGGAGGCATCCCAATCTCGCCGCTTACTCCGGGAATCCAAGCTGCTCTATGCGCTCGAAGGGGCGGTCTGGGGCCTGCTGCCATGGATCGTGCTCGGCCAATGCTCCATCGTGGGGGATGCGCTCGTCGTCATCGTCGGTGCCGGCGTCGCCGCGAGCCGGATGATGCTGCTTGTGTCGCTGCCGTCTGTCTTCGATCTCTACATGGTCGTTGGCGGGGTCGTTTGGATCGCGAGGGCCTGGGATTTCAGAGAAATGCCCTTCCATGCACTGGCCTTTGTCGGCCTGTTATACGTCCTGACGCTCCTGTTTCAGGCCCGGGTGTACTCCCGCACCCTGATCGAGACCATCCGGCTCCGGTTTGCAAACAAGGCGCTGGCCGACGAGTTGCAAGGGGAAATCATGGCCGTCGAGGATGCCAGGCGGCGCGCGGAAGAGGCCAACACCGCCAAAACCCAGTTCCTCGCCGCCGCCAGTCACGATTTGCGTCAACCCGCGCAAGCGCAGGGACTGCTACTCGAAGTCTTGTCGCGAACACCGCTCGACGATCGCCAGCGGGAAATCCTCGGCCATCTCCGCAGCACGTTCAACACGTCCCTGGAGATGCTGAACACCCTGCTGGATTTCTCGTGCATCGAAGCAGGAGGATTGACGACGCAACGATCGGATTTCCCAATGCAGCCCCTTCTCGATGAGATCGCCATCGAGTGCGCCCCGCAGGCCCAAGCCAAAAACCTCCGCCACCGTTTCCGCCCCACGGATCTCGTCGTCCACTCGGACCCGAATCACGTCGCGCGCATACTCCGGAACCTGGTCTCGAACGCCATCCGCTACACCGAAACGGGGGGCCTGCTCGTTACCTGCCGCCGTCGCGGCGGGCAGGCGTTTGTGGAGGTCTGGGATACCGGCATCGGCATTGCCCCGGAACATCACAAGGAGATATTTCAGGAATTCCAACAGCTCGGGAATCCGGAGCGGGACCACCACAAGGGCCTGGGCCTGGGTCTTGCCATCGTCAAGGAGCTCACGCGACTCCTCGGGCACGAACTGGCGATCTGCTCGCGTCCAGGACAGGGGAGCCGGTTCCGACTCGTCCTGCCCCTGGGCAGGGACCCGCACGCCACGTCGTTACCACGCCCGAACAGCACGCCCGCCGCGCGCGGCGCGCGGGTCCTCGTGGTCGATGACAATGCCGCGATCCGCGTGGCCATGGGCCGTCTCCTGGTCACATGGGGCTACCATTGCGACGTCGCGGACTCCCTGGAAGAGGCGCTCGCATGCGCCGAAGAGGCGGCCCCCGACGTGCTGATCAGCGACTATCGCCTGCGGGGCCAAACGACAGGCGCCGACGTCATCCGCGCGATCCGTGCGCTGCTCGGATCCCCGCTGCCTGCTCTTTTGATGACGGGCGATACCGATCCGACCCGGATCCGCGAAGCCCGGAGCACCGGCATCACCCTCCTACACAAGCCCATAGCCCCGAAAGAGCTGCGTACGCACCTGGACGCCGTGCTGAAAGCCGCCTCGGGCGCGCAAAACCGGTCCTAAAGAAACAGTCGCGTCTGATCTCCGTCGCGGACGGTGACGGCCCCGGGCCTTTCCCACGCAAGTCCTCTCGAGGCGCCATCCGATCCATCGCCGTCCCGAGACGGGCGTCGAGTGGGGGCTTCTAATTGCAAGAGCCGAGGCGGAGCGCATGGCAGGCGACACCCTCCGGTGCGCCGGGCCTGCGCCTTCCATGCGGGCGGGTCTACTCTAGAAGGGGATGTCGTCGTCGAAATCGTCGCCTTTCGCTGGTGCGGGCGGCGACTCGGGACGGGAAGCCGCCGCGGCCGGCTCATAGGCCCCCTCCGGGGGGGCGTCCGTCATGCCCGCGCCCCGCCCGCCGAGCATCTGCAGCTCGCTGCCGATGATCTCGGTCGTGTAGCGGTCCTGTCCGCTCTTGTCCTGCCACTTCCGCGTCTGGAGCCGGCCCTCGACGTAGATCTGGGCGCCCTTCTTCAGGTATTCGTTGGCGATCTCCGCGAGCTTGCCGAAAAACACCACCCGATGCCACTCGGTCCGCTCCTGTTTCTCACCGGTCGCCTTGTCCTTCCAGGACTCGCTGGTGGCGATATTGAGATTGGCCACGGCACTGCCGTTCGGTACGTAGCGGATCTCCGGATCCCGGCCCAGATTCCCCACGAGAATGACTTTATTGATGCCCCGCGCCATGAACTCCCCCTCTGTGTCGGCCGGGACCGGAAGCACCCGGCCGGCCTGCGTGGCTAGTCTAAGTCACTTGCAGACGGCTGGGTAGCCCCGGGGACCGGCGCCCTGGACCCGGAAGACCGCGGGGCCACCGATGCCCTCGCCGGCTTTTTGCCTTCGATGGTCGAGGGGCCGTATAGTATGGGGTTTCTCCGCGGTCTCGATGATGGATTGGATCCGCCTGCGCGGTGTGCGCACACACAACCTCAAAAACCTCGATCTCGACCTGCCCAGGGACCGTCTCATCGTCATCACCGGGCTGTCGGGTTCCGGCAAATCCTCGCTCGCGTTCGACACCCTCTATGCCGAGGGCCAGCGGCGCTACGTGGAATCGCTATCGGCTTATGCGCGGCAGTTTCTGGCGCTCATGGCCAAACCGGACGTCGACCTGATCGAGGGGTTGTCGCCCGCGATCTCCATCGAACAAAAGAGCACCTCGCATAACCCGCGCTCGACCGTCGGCACAGTCACCGAGATCTACGATTACCTGAGGCTCTTGTTCGCGCGCGTCGGCGAACCCCGCTGCCCCAAGCATCACACGACCTTGAACGCCAAGACCGTGAGCCAGATGGTGGATGAGGCGCTCACGCTCCCGGAGGGCACCAAGGCCATGGTCTTGGCACCGATCGTCTCCGCGCGCAAGGGTGAGGCCGCGAGCAAGCTCGAGGAATTGAAGGCGCGAGGCTACGTGCGCGCGCGCATCGACGGGCGCGTGGTGGACCTGCAGGAGGCGCCGTCGCTCGCCAAGACCCAAAAACACACGATCGAGGCGGTGGTCGACCGGCTCGTTCTGCGCCCCGGCCAGGAGGCGCGGCTTGCCGAATCGTTCGAGAACGCGCTGTCGTTATCCGATGGGCTCGTGCGCCTCGTGACCCTCCCCGAAAGCGACGTCGAGGGCGCCTCCGAACGGCTGTTTTCGGCGCGTTACGCCTGTCCCGAGTGCGGCTACAGCCTGGAAGAGCTCGAGCCGCGCCTGTTCTCGTTCAACAACCCCGCGGGCGCCTGCCCGGCCTGTGACGGGCTTGGCGTCCGCCAATTCTTCGATCCGCAACGGCTCATCCAGGACCCGAGCCTCAGTCTCCCGGCCGGCGCGATCCGCGGCTGGGACCGGCGCAACCCCTTCTACTTTCAACTCCTCGAGTCGCTCGCGCGCCATTACGGGATCGACCTCGAAAGCCCCTTCGAAGACCTCCCGAAAACCGTGCGTGACGTGATCTTGTACGGGAGCGGGAACGAGGTCATCGCCTTCACCTACAACGACCACGGGCGCCGGCATCGCCGGAAACACGCGTTCGAGGGGGTCATCCCCAATCTCGAACGCCGTTATCGCGAGACCGAGTCCGCGAGCGTGCGCGATGAGATCGCGCGCTTCATCGGCACCCAGGCGTGCGCCGCCTGCGAGGGCAGCCGCCTCCGGGAGGAGGCACGCAACGTCTTCATCGACGACCGCGCCATTCACGACATCACAGCACTTTCCATTCGCGAGGCGCACGCGTTCTTTCAGCGGCTGCTCCTACCCGGGCAGCGGGGCGCGATCGCCGCCAAAATCGTGCACGAAATCGATCAGCGCCTGAAATTCCTCGTCAACGTGGGCCTCGACTACCTGAGCCTCGCGCGCTCCGCCGAGACCCTGTCGGGCGGCGAGGCCCAGCGGATCCGCCTCGCATCCCAGATCGGGGCGGGCTTGGTCGGCGTCATGTACGTGCTCGATGAACCCTCGATCGGCCTCCACCAGCGCGACAACGGGCGACTGCTCGCGACCTTGGAGACCTTGCGCGACATGGGCAATACCGTGATCGTGGTGGAGCACGACGAGGAGGCGATGCTGGCCGCGGACCAGGTGATCGACATGGGGCCGGGCGCCGGCGTGCACGGGGGGGCGGTCGTGGCCCAGGGGACGCCCGCCGAGATCATGGCCGACGAGGACTCCTTGACGGGTCGCTACTTATCCGGCCGCGAGGCGATCGCGGTCCCGCGGCAACGCCGGACCGGCCGCGACGAGATCCTCATCCGTGGCGCCCGTGGCCACAACCTCTGCGGCATCGATGTCCGGATCCCGGTCGGGACCCTGACCTGCATCACCGGGGTCTCGGGTTCCGGCAAGTCGACCCTCATCAACGACACGCTGTACGCCGCCGCGGCCTCCTTGCTCAACAAAACCCGATACGATATCGCCCCCCACGACGGTGTCGACGGCCTGGAACACTTCGATAAGGTCGTCGACATCGACCAGAGTCCCATCGGACGCACGCCGCGCTCGAACCCGGCCACCTACACCGGACTCTTCACGCCCCTGCGCGACCTGTTCGCGGCGACACCCGAGGCGCGGGAGCGTGGCTTCGGCCCCGGGCGCTTCTCCTTCAACGTGCGCGGCGGGCGCTGCGAGGCCTGCGAGGGGGACGGGCTCGTCAAGGTCGAGATGCATTTTCTGCCCGACATGTACGTCCCCTGCGATGTCTGCAAGGGCATGCGCTACAATCGCGAAACCCTCGAGGTGCGCTACAAGGGCCGCACGATCCACGAGGTCCTGCAGATGACAGTCGAGGACGCGCTCACGTTCTTCCAGCCGGTACCGGTCATCCGCAGAAAATTGGAGACCCTCGCGGACGTGGGTCTCGCCTACCTGACGCTCGGCCAGTCGGCGACCACGTTGTCAGGCGGCGAGGCGCAACGCATCAAGCTCGCGCGCGAGCTCTCGAAACGCGACACAGGGCGCACGCTCTACATCCTCGATGAGCCGACGACTGGCCTGCATTTCCATGACATCCGCCAGCTCCTGAACGTTTTGCAAACGCTCACCGAACGCGGCAACACGGTGGTCGTGATCGAACACAATCTCGACGTCATCAAGACCGCCGATCACGTCATCGACCTCGGGCCCGAGGGCGGCAGCGGGGGTGGGCGCATCATGGCGACCGGGACGCCGGAGGAGATCGCCGCCCACCCGGCCTCCCACACCGGACGATATCTGCGCCCGCTCCTCGAGCGGCAGGCGGCGCGCGCCGCGGAGGCGTCACGCCTCCAGGACAAACGGGTCGGCGAGCTCTAAGCCGAGTCGGTCCGCGGCCGATGCGCCGTTTGCGGCGATCTCGATGAGACCGTTGGCGTTCTCGTAAAAAAAAGCCTCCCCCGCGGGGCGCTCGCCGAAGGTGCGCGCGCGCTTCAACAGGTGGCCGCGGATCCGGATCGCCCGGTGCTCGGGCGCGGCCCGCAGACCGGTGACGGCATTGCCGTAATGATCGATATAGGCGATGAAGCAGCCATCGTCCGGCCATTGCGGATAGCGGGTAAGGGCAACGTCCCGGCCCGTCGGACGGGTCCCGCGCGCCCAGGCCGCGGCCGCCGGGGCAAAGACGTCGCGACCATGAAACGTGGGGGAGGCATCGGCCGGAACGGGCAAAGCGACGCACGATGCCACCGTGTCGCGGCGCGCGATCATTTCAAAAAGCCCGTTGTCCGGACCGATGAAGCGCCGGCCCCCGGCGGTGAAGGCGAGCGCCTGGCGCGATGTGCCGACACCCGGATCGACGATCGCCATGATCACGGCCCCCGCGGGCACATGCCGGCAGTAGGCCGGCAGAAGGTAGGCCGCGGCCTGAACCGCGAAACTCGGCAGCGCGTGAAAGAGGTCGATCACCGGCACCTCGGGCGCGATCGTGCGCAAACGCATATGGACCTGCCCGACGTAGGGATCCGACACGCCGAAATCCGTCATCAAGACGATCATGGCGGGCAGTGTAGCGCCGGGCGCGGGTTACTCCCAGCCGGCGCGCCCCACGGGAAGCACTTTCGGGGCATCGACATCGCGCGCCACCACCGTGGTCGGACACTCCTGGTGATAGGCCCGCGAGGGCAGCAGCCCGCAGCCGCCGAAGCGCGCCATGACCCGAAGCTGCGCAAGGACGTCCTCGCCGCAATGGTGCTCCGGCAACTCCCGCCAAAACGAGAACCCGCCGCAAGCGCGCAGGCAGGCCACGTCGTAGAGCACGCAACCGCCGATCCAGGCGACGCGATACGTCCGGGGGCCCGTGAGGGTGCGCCCGACGTGGTACAGATTGGCGGCGTTGTGAAGCTTATGGCGCTCCCAGGCGCGGCTCCCGGGCGTCACCCGCTCGGGCGTCACCGGCCCGTCCCAATACTCCACGACCTCCTCCCGGGGGCGCCGGTCGCCCTGGAAGCTGAGCCCGATGAGCCCATACCCCACGAACCCACAGCGCTCCTCGATGAGCGCCGCCTGCAGGGCCGAAAGGGCCCCGGGGACGACAATGACGTCGTCGTCCAAAAACAGGGCGTGGGCGGCGCGTGCCTCGCGCAACAGAAAATCCCGCTGTTCGGCGAGCCCCCGGCGCGGCAGGTGCCGATGCCAGACCACCTCGTGTCCGTGGACTGCGAGGACGCGGGCGATCGCGCGCGTCTCGGGGGCCGCGCGCGCGTCCTGGTCGCCCTGGTCCGATACCACGATGCGCAAGCGCAGGTCCTGGCCGAGAAGGCTCGTCAGCGTCACCGCCAACGCCGCCGGGCGGTCGCACGTCGGGATCAGGACGTCCACGAGCCGCTACGCGCCTCGCGGCGTATGCGCGCGATGAGATCGCTCGTCGAGGCGTCCTTCATGTACTCGAGGAGGCGGACCTGGCCGTGCCACTCCTCGACGAGGGCCGCCTCCGGCAGGCACTTGGTGGCGTAATCCCCGCCCTTCGCGAAGATGTGCGGCCGGATCAGGCGGATGGGGGCGTGCGCCGTGTCACCGGCGAACGAGAGCACGTGATCGACGCAGGCCAGCGCCGCCACCACCGCCATGCGATCGGCGAGGGGATTGATGGGGCGGCCCGGGCCTTTCAAACGCCGCACCGAGGCGTCGTCGTTCAGTCCCACCACCAGCACATCGCCCAGGGCCTTGGCGCGTTCGAGATAGGCGATGTGGCCGCGGTGCAGGATATCGAAACAGCCGTTCGTAAAGACCACGCGCTGTCCGCGCGCCCGGTAGAAGTCGCTCTGGTCTGCGATCTGGCGATCATCGCGCCAGAGCTTGCCCTGTCCGGCGAGCTCCCGGCCGAGCGCCTCGGCCCCGCAGGCGAGCGTCGTCTCCCCGTCCAAAACGAGATCGGCCGCCTGGGCACCGAGATCCATGGCCACCGGCAATGGGGCATGGGCGGCATAAGCGAGCGTGAAGGCACTCAAAAACGTATCGCCGGCACCGGCCGTATGAGCCGCCGGAACCGCGCGCCCGGACGTCCGATAGGTCTTGTCCGGGGCGATCAGGACCGCCCCCTCGGCATCCAGGGTCACCAGGACGACGCCGGCGCCGCTCGCCTGCAAGAGCGCCTCCCGCGAACGCTCGATGAAGGCCGCGCGTTCGCGCCCGGGCGCCCGACACCCGAGCAAGCACAGCGCCTCCGCGAAATTGGGTTTCACCACATCGGGATGCATGTCCCGGTAGCGCTCCGGGCATTTGGCATCGACGATGAGCGGGAGTCCGCCGGCATGCGCCTGGGCGATGGCCGCGCGCACCTCCGGGCCCATGAGCCCGAGGTCGTAGTCGGACACGACCAGGCACTCCGACTGCCCTGCCGCTTGGCGCACGGCCTCGGCAAGACGCGCCGGCAGGGCTTGGGACCGGGATGTGTCGCCCTCGTCGAAGCGCACGATCAGCTGATCGTCGCACCGCACCCGGTGCTTCACCAGGGTGCGCGCATCCGACGCGCGCAGGAGCCCGTCCCCGGACACCCCATGATCGGTGAGCAGACCGGCAAGGGTCGCACCGGGCGCATCGCCGCCCACGGTGGAGACGAAACGCACATCGGCGCCCAGTCGCGCCAGGTTGACGGCGACGTTGGCCGCTCCCCCTGCGACCTCGGTCGTCGACTCGAGCCCCACCACCGGCACCGGCGCCTCCCGGCACAGCCCCGCCGCCCGCCCCTTCAGATAGCGATCGAGGATCGCCTCGCCGACGAGCAGGACGCGCCGCCCGGCGAACGCCGGCAGGGTCCGGATCAGGGCCTGCACGTCAGGCACGAGCCGCCTCCCGGGGGCTGTCGGCGAGCAGCCCCTGCACCGCCACCACGACCTCTGCCGGCGCGATCGCCAGGCACTCGTGGTCGTAGGGGCACGTGAAGCGGTAACAGGGCGCACACGGCGTCGGGCGCCGCAGGAGCCGCGCGGGGACCGAACGCGGCCGCCACTGGCTCTCCCGGTCGGTCCCGGCGTACAGGACCACCACGGGGCATCCGACGGCGTCTGCGATATGCATGGGCCCCGAATCGTTGCTGACGAGGAGACGCGCGCGCGCCACGATCGCGGCCAGCATGGCGAGGTCCGTGCGCCCGCAGAGCGAGACGATCCCGGGGGGCGCGGCCAGGGCCTCCCCCGCCTCCCGGTCGGCCTCGCCGCCCAGAACCACCACGCGATGGCCGAGGCGCCGGAGCGCGAGCGCCACATCCCGGAAGCGTTCCAGGGAATAGCGGCGCGCGCTGCACGTCGCCCCCGGGGCCAGGGCGATGAAGTCCGACCCCACGCCCTCATAGCGCAGCAGGGCGTCGGCGTGCTCGCGCGCCAAACCCGGAACCGCGATCGCCATCCGCCGCGACCCGTCGATCGCGATCCCGCAGCCCGCGAGGAGGTGCAGATTGCGGTCGACTTGATGCGCATCGTCCGGTAACGGCGCGACCCACGTCGTCAGGACCCCACCGCCGAACTCCCGGGACTGCGCCACGCGCACCGGGACCCCCGCGAGATAACAAACGTAAGCGGCGGGATAGGGGCTTTGCGAGAAACTCGTGAACACGAAGGCGGCGTCGAAGGCGCGCTTGCGGATCGCCTCGATCAACGCCTCCTCACGCGCCGGCGCGAACGGCATTTGGGCGCGCACATCCTGCCACAGGGCGCGATGCACGAACACCTCGTCCATCTCCGGGATCAAGGCCGCGGCGGCGCGCCCGGCGGGCGAGACCATGAGGGTCAGACGCGCAGTCGGATAGGCCCTGCGCAACGAGCGCAACGCGGGCGACAGCATGATGACATCGCCCAGATTGTCCAGACGCACCGCCAGTATGCGCGCGACCTGCATACGGCATAGCCCTCCTGAAGACTCCTGCAGGGGGGCATTACACCGTTAACGTCGCTTGCCGGACATCGGCCCAAGGGACGGGCCTGAGACCAAGAGGTGGGGTGGGACCGGCGGCCGCGAGGGCCGCCGGCGAGGGTTTAAGCCGATTCCTCGTGCGATTCCGCCTCGTCGCCCGCGCGTTCCGGGCGGTCCATGAGCTGCACGAGCGCCATGGGCGCGGTGTCCCCCGGGCGCAGGCCGGTCTTCAGAATCCGCAGATAGCCGCCCTGACGGTTCCGGTAACGCTCCCCGAGTTCGTCGAACAATTTGCCCACGATCTCGCGGTCGCGAAGGCGCGCGAACGCCAGGCGCCGGTTGGCGACGCTCGCGGTTTTCGCGAGCGTGATCAGGGGCTCGGCGACGCGCCGCAACTCCTTGGCCTTGGGCAGGGTGGTCATGATCTGCTCGTGCCGGAACAGCGAGGTCGCCATATTCCGGAACATGGCCTGGCGGTGGGCGCTTGTCATATTGAACTTCCGTCCGCTCTTGCGGTGACGCATGGGTCTATCCTCGTTGTTCTTTAGCGATCCAGGCTCTCGCTCGGGGCCTTGTTCCGGATCGATTGCGGCGGCCAGTTCTCGAGTTTCATGTCGAGGCTCAGTTCATGGGAGGCCAGTACGTCTTTGATCTCCGTGAGCGACTTCTTCCCGAGGTTCGGGGTCTTCAAGAGATCCATCTCGCTCTTTTGCACGAGATCGCCGATGTAAAAGATGTTCTCGGCCTTCAAGCAGTTGGCCGAGCGTACCGTCAGTTCGAGGTCATCGACCGGGCGCAACAGGATCGGGTTGATGTCCGGCTCCTCCTCGACCCAGACCTCCGTCCCTTTGCTCTCGAGATCCACGAATACCGCCATCTGATCGCGCAGGATGTTGGCCGCGCGCCGCACCGCCGCCTCCGGATCGATGGCGCCGTTGGTCTCGATGTCGAGCACCAGCTTATCGAGGTCGGTACGCTGCTCGACGCGCGCGTTCTCGACCGTGTAGGAGACGCGCCGGATGGGGCTGAACGAGGCGTCGATCTGCATGCCGCCGAGCGGACGGTCCTCGGCGACCGCGCGCGCCGGCACCGGCTCATAGCCGCGGCCGGCCGTGATCGTGAGCTCCATGTGAAACGGGATGGCCTTGTTCAGGGTCGCGATCACGTGCTCGGGGTTGACGATCTCGAGGCTCTGATCGAGCTGGATGTCGGCCGCGGTGACCGTGCCGGGGCCGGTCTTGTCGACCACCACATGCGCCTCGCTGCGACCCTCCATCTTCATGGCGAGCCCCTTCAGGTTCAAAAGGATATCGATCACATCCTCCTGAACACCCTCCATCGTCGAGTATTCGTGCAGCACCCCCTCGATGCGCACTTCGGTGACGGCGCAGCCGGGCATCGAGGACAACAAAACACGACGCAAGGCGTTGCCAAGCGTATGCCCAAACCCCCTTTCGAGCGGCTCCAGGGTGATCCGGGCATGCGTGGGACCGAGCGTCTGCACACCGACGCTACGAGGCTTCAGAAATTCCGCTGCTGAACTCTGCATAGAGACCCTCTATAGCGATTATTTCGAATACAAGGCGATGACAAGCTGTTCCTCGATCTCTCCAGGCACGTCACGGCGTTCGGGGACCGCCTTGAACGTCCCCTTCATGCCCTTGCTGTCGACCTCGAGCCATTCCGGAAAACCCCGCTGCTCGGCGGCCTCGAGCGCGGCCTTGACGCGCAGCTGCTCCTTGCCCGCCGATGTCACCTCGATCACGTCCTGGGCCGAGAGCTGATAGGCCGGTATGTTCACGCGCGCGCCGTTCACCAACACCGCGTTGTGGCGCACCAGCTGGCGCGCCTCCGAACGCGAGGCGCCAAAGCCCATGCGGTGCACGACCGTGTCCAGCCGGCACTCGAGAAGCTTCACCAGGTTCTCGCCGGTCGAGCCGCGGCGGCGGTCCGCCTCGCCGTAATAATTCGCGAACTGCGCCTCGAGGACCCCGTAAATCCGGCGCATCTTCTGTTTCTCGCGCAACTGCCCGCCGTAGTCGGACACGCGGCTGCGCCGCTGCCCGTGCTGTCCCGGCGGATACGTGCGCTTGACGACCGGGCACTTGTCCGTGAAGCACTTCTCGCCCTTCAGAAAGAGCTTACCGCCCTCGCGCCGACATTGGCGGCATTTTGCATCGGTATACCGGGCCATCTCTCTCTCCGCTTACACGCGCCGGCGCTTGGCCGGGCGACAACCGTTGTGGGGGATCGGGGTCACATCGATGATGTTGCTGATCTCAAAGCCCGCGGCATGCAACGCGCGCACCGCCGAATCCCGTCCCGGACCCGGCCCCTTGACCCGAATCTCGAGGGCCTTCACGCCGAACTCCTGGGCGGCGCGGCCGGCTTTGTCCGAGGCCACCTGTGCCGCGAACGGCGTACTCTTGCGCGATCCGCGAAAACCGGCGCCCCCGGCGGTGGCCCACGACAGGACGTTGCCCTGCCGGTCGGTGATCGTGATCACCGTGTTGTTGAACGACGCCTGGATATGGGCCACGCCCTCCGCGACGTTCTTCTTGACGCGCTTCTTCGCCTTGCCGCCTGTCGATGTGTTCGCTGCCATATGCGTCCTTCGCTACTTCCGTATGCCCTTGCGCGGCCCTTTACGGGTCCGGGCGTTGGTCTTCGTCCGCTGGCCGCGCACCGGCAGCCCGCGCCGGTGGCGCATGCCCCGGTAGCTGCCGATATCCATCAGCCGCTTGATGTTCATGGACACCGTGCGTCTGAGGTCACCCTCGACGACGTGCTTGCCGACCTCGACGCGGATCTTCTCGACCTCGGCGTCCGTCAGGTCCTTGACCTTGACCGTGGATGTCACCCCCGCGGCGTCGCAGATCTGCCGCGAGCGCTGCCGGCCGATGCCGTAGATCGCCGTCAATCCGATCTCGACATGCTTGTGGTTCGGAATATTGATGCCTGCTATACGGGCCATCGTACCGTCTCCCTGAAACGCCTCTTCCG
>DAHWKH010000069.1 GCA_027343725.1 Acidiferrobacteraceae bacterium | reverse complement strand
ACGCAAACGAGCGGTCCGCCTCGCTCGTAAACTGGAGGGTATCTCCCGTGACTGTAAGGACCCCGGCCCCCTCAAAATTACGTAGAAGGGCGTCGAGATCGTGGTTGTCGCGCTGCGGGGGTGAAAGCTCGACCCGAAGTGTCCTCTTGTTCTCGCAGGTCTGGCCGAGCCAGTTGAGCTGACCCAAGGCCTGCTCCATCCGGCCCACCTGGATTATGAGGGTTTGTAGCAGCTCACGGTGGCGTGGTTCGACGCCGCGGTGCTCGATGTCGCCTTCTATCGCAAAGCCATAGCTGCGGAGATAGTGGCGCAGCCGAAGGTGTTCGGAGAGCTTGCGCCGGGTAGGCCTATCGTGATCCAGCACGATCACCTCGTCCGTGTCGACGTCGACATAAAAGACGCCCCAGTTCGCGGCCTCCGCGATGGATTTGGCGGCCAAGGCCATGAGCTTAGTCCCGCCTGTCACATTGAGGGCGACCGATGGGCCGTTGCGGACGTCCGCGATTTCGAGCAGCGCCTTTTCGAGGCCCGCGAAGTCATGTTCGTCATCCAGGTCGACGGTTTCCACCGTGATGCCGACATCGCGTAGCACACCTCCCAGGGCCTCGGCGCGCCGGCGCATCTTTCGCGAGGTGACGAGCACGGCCTCCTTCGGTTTCAGGTCCGGGTCAAGGGCCGCGAGCAGATTGGGCGCGGCCTGATCGGATATCAACAGCACATGCGTGGTCGCTTTCATGACGAGACCTTGAGGATCTGGTATTCCTCGATGCGCGCCCCGCATCCCTCCATCTCGTCTGCGGTGAGCTCCCGGCCGCGTGCCGCGGCGGGCAACGCGAGCGATACATGCAGATAGCGCGCACCACCCTGGCAGACGGCGGCGGCGAGGTTCACGGGTAGGGAGCCGATCACCGTGTCCCCCGCCCGGATGGCGGCGACATCCAGGTGCGCGACCATCGCGTCGATACGCAGGGACTGCCGCGCTATCCAGTGCCGGGCGCCGGGGTGTCGGCTTACAAAGTACGTCGTCATGGGTCCGCATCCATATGTGTGCTGGGCATCAGCGTAGCGCGGGAAGCGCGGTCCCGCCTCCCCCACAATCTTGCCGATCCGCGCGAGGTATCCGCATGAACGACAATGGCCCCCTGAAACCGCGGGACGGTCCTCGCGCCATCCCGCCGCGACCGGGCTTGGTTCTCGATCATGCGCGACGAACCCGCAAAGTCGCTCCCAATGCCGTGCGCCAGGGGCTCGGACCTTATGGCGAACCAGGACGCTTATTTCGGCTCTTTATGGGTCGTGGGATTCGCGGAACGTGGGCCGATGGTGAGCGGCACGCCGAGCGATACCGCCCAGCGCGACAGGATATCCATGCCTCCGCGCGCTATGGCAATGGCCTCCTCGGCATCTTTCTGCGTGAAATGTTTGCGCGCCGTGGAGCCGCTCGGCAGGGCATCGGGATATCGGGCGGCTATATAGAAGCGGTCGAGCTTGATCACCTCGCGTTCCTCCCAACCCCCTTCAATCGGCGCCATGGTGGAAAGTTCCTCTAGGGAATGGGTCTTCGGGATCGGGCCGTTGGCCGCCAACAGCCCCTTGAACGCCTTCTCGAGGGCTTGTTGGGCGTGGACAGGCGGCCGCATACAGGCCCTGCTCGGCCAGAATTCGAGCGGCCTCCCCATCGTCTTGCGCGGCGTCGAACCGGCGGGCGCTGTCTTTCAGCTGGTCGGACAGGCTCACGCGAGAGCGTCCTTTTCCGCCCACAGATCGCGGAAAAACGGGTTCCCGGATCGCAGCTTCTCTGCGATCTCCTCCGAGGAGAGCGGCACGATATCGCACTCGAATGGCAGTCGCGCGACGTGCCGCGCGGCGTAAGCCAGGCTCATACGATCCAGGAAACGCTCACACGCGATCCGGTCCCCGACCTCGACCAGGATGTCCGCGTCAGACCCTTCCGTCGCCTCGCCACGCGCCACCGAACCAAACAGCCAGATGCGCTTGGCCTCGAGGGCCGCAGCCAAAGGGGGGCAAGGCGGGTCCTGCAGGCATCCCGTAGGATCCGAGAATGCGCGCGGGCGCGCGCCACGAGCGCGTGACGGTCGCGTGCCGGAAGACCAATCGTGTCCAGGGGCCCTTTGCTCATAACCGCAGTATCGCGCCGGCGCGTG
>DAHWKH010000024.1 GCA_027343725.1 Acidiferrobacteraceae bacterium | reverse complement strand
ATGTCGATAGCAATGCCGCGTTGCTCGGCCAGGGCGGTGACCAGCGCCTCGAGCGCCCCGTGCCCGCGCGCGCGCAAGGTCTGATCCGCGACCCGCACCTCGGCCTGCACCTCATCCCCGTCGCGGCGCAAATCGTAGCTCAGCATGCGCCAGTCCGGGAGCGGTGTGGCGTATTCCTGCTGCAAGAGTTCCCAGATGCGCTCCGGCTTGACCTCGCGCCCCAAGCGCTCGGACTCGGCCTGCACCACCTTGCTGAATTCCTGGGCGAGCCACCGCGGCAGGCTCACCCCGTAGTCCCGCTCGAGCACATGGGTGACGCCGCCCTTGCCCGACTGGCTGTTGATGCGCACCACCTGTTCATAGTGCCGCCCGATGTCGCGCGGGTCGATCGGCAGGTAGGGGACCTCCCAGATCGCGCCCGGCTTATAACGCGCCATGCCCTTGCGGATCGCGTCCTGGTGGCTGCCGGAAAAGGCCGTGTACACGAGCTCCCCCATCCACGGGTGGCGGGGATGGACCGGCATCTGCACGCACTCGCTATAAGCGGCCACGATACCGCCGGCATCCGACAAATCGAGCTCGGGATCGACCCCTTGCGAGTACAGATTCATCGCCATGGTGATGATATCCATGTTGCCGGTGCGCTCGCCATTCCCGAACAGCGTGCCCTCGACGCGATCGGCGCCGGCCATGAGCGCGAGTTCGGCGGCCGCCACCGCGCACCCGCGGTCGTTGTGGGTGTGGACGCTGACGACGATGTGCTCGCGCCGCGCCACGTGATCACAAAACCACTCGACCTGATCGGCAAACACGTTCGGGGTCGCCGACTCGACGGTCGCCGGCAGGTTGATGATCACCCGCTGCCCCTCCTCGGGGCGCCACACGGCATTGACCGCGTCCACCACCTCCACGGCATAATCGAGCTCGGTATGCGTGAAGCTCTCGGGCGAATACTCGAACACCCAGTCGACATCGGGGTAGGCCGCGGCACCGTCCTTGACCGCCTGCGCGCCGCGCACGGCGATGGCCTTGACGCCCTCGCGATCCATCCCGAAGACCTGTTCGCGCTGGATGCGGTTGGTCGAGTTGTAGACGTGGACGACGGCGCGCTTCACGCCCTTCAAGGCCTCATAGGTCCGCGTGATCAGCTCCGCGCGGGCCTGCGTCAGCACCTGAATGGTGACGTCCTCCGGGATCCGGCCCTCGGTGATGATTCTGCGCACGAAATCGTAATCGGGGCGCGACGCCGCCGGGAACCCGACCTCGATCTCCTTGAAGCCGATCTTGACGAGCCACTCGAAGAGTTTGAGTTTGTGCGCGACGTCCATCGGTTGCACGAGCGCCTGGTTGCCGTCGCGCAGATCCACGCTGCACCACACGGGCGCCTGCGTGATGACCCGATCGGGCCAGCGGCGCTCGGGTCGGGGGACCGGCGGAAACGGGCGGTATTTGCGGTGATCGAACGCGCTCATCACGACTCCTCGCAGAGGCAGAAGATCCAGGGCCTTCAGGGTAACAAGGTCGGGGCGCTATGTCCTTGCGTATTGTGGCGCTATGGGCCACTCTATGAGTGATATATCGCGTCTTATGCGCTATATTCGCAAGAATCCACTACAGAGGACGGATTCATGGCCCTCCATACCCTCGACCGCCTGGATCGGCGCATCCTCGAGGAGCTGCAGCGCAACGGCGGCCTCACCAATCAGGAATTGGCCGAGCGCGTGGCGCTCTCCGCCTCGCCGTGCTCGCGGCGCGTGAGACAGCTGGAGGACGCGGGCATCATCTTGCGGCGCGTAACCCTGCTCGACCGCCAAAAGCTCGGGCTCGCGCTCACGGCTGTCATCCAGATCGGCATGGACCGCCATACGCCGGAACGCTTCACGCTGTTCGAGACGACGATCCGCGCGTATCCCGAGGTCCAGGAATGCTACCTCGTCACCGGCCAACAGGCCGACTACCTCCTGAAGGTCGTGGTCCCGGACATGGAGCACTATCAGCGCTTCCTGCTCGACAAAATCACCCGCATCGAGGGCGTGAGCGGGGTGCATTCGAGTTTCGTGATGCGCCGGGTGGTGGACTCGACGGAACTGCCCTTGAGTTACGTCGGCTGATCGGCGTCGGCCCAGGCCGCCTTGCAGGCGGCGATCGTCCGGGTGCGCGCCGCGCGCAGGCGCTTTTGGATCACAGGGCCCACGGCCCCCTGGGCTGCGAACGTCGCGCCCGTCAGGGCCGCGGCCGCCGTCGCCGCCGCGCGCAACCAGTCCGCCTGCGGATAGGGTGCCCGTTCCTGCCCTAAGCGCCCGCGGGCATCGGCCATGCAGGCCCCCAAAAACTCCTCGAAGCGCTCGCGCCGCCGCCACACATCGAGCGCTTCCAGAAGCCGCAGGACCGAGACCGGCCTCAACGTCAGCGCGCGATGCGCGAGCAGGTGGTAGCGGGTGACGAGTTCGGCGAGCGCCTGGTAGTCGTTGGGCACGCGCAAGCGCCGGCAGAAGGCCGTGACGAGCGCCACCCCGCGTTCCTCGTGACCCGTGTGCGAGGGCCACTCGTGTTGTGGGGTCTCGCCCTTGCCGAGGTCATGCATCAGGGTCGCAAAGCGCGCGCGCGGCGAAAGCCCGAGATCCACGGCCGCGCGTAACGCCAAGAGCACATGCGCCCCGGTATCGACCTCGGGGTGATAGCGGCTCGGTTGCGGGACCCCGAAGAGGCGATCGATCTCGGGAAACTGCGCGCGCAAGGCGCCGCAATCCCGCAAGACCTCGATGAAGAGCCAGGGGTGGGGCTCGGCGAGGGCGCGATCGAGTTCCGTGAACACGCGCTCGGGCACGAGCGCTGCGAGCTCGCCCGATGCCACCATCGTGCGCAGGAGCGCGCGCGTCTCCTCGGCGACCGTAAAGGCGAAGCGCGCGGCGAAACGCGCCAGACGCAACACCCGCACCGGGTCCTCGGTGAACGCCGGGCCCACGTGCCGCAAGACCCCGGCCTTGAGATCGGAAAGCCCCCCGTAGGGGTCGATCAGGGTGCCGTCCTCGGCGCGCGCCATGGCATTGATGGTCAAGTCGCGCCGGCGGAGGTCCTCTGCGAGCGTGACGGTGGGGTCGGCGTGCACGACAAAACCGCGATAGCCGGGCGCGGTCTTGCGCTCGGTGCGCGCCAGCGCGTACTCGCAGTGCGTTTCCGGATGCAAGAACACCGGAAAATCCGCGCCGATCTGCTGGAAACCCCGATCGATCATCTCTTGCGGGGTCGCACCGACCACGACATAATCGCGGTCGGTCACGGGCCGCCCGAGCAGTTCATCGCGCACCGCACCACCGACGAGATAGATCTCCATATGCCCCGCAGCCGATCCGGATCCCGCCATTGTAACGGCTTCGCGCTGGCGGTGCTCGCGGCCCTTGCGCTCACGGGGTGCGCGCTGCCCTATTACGCCCAGGCGATTTCCGGCCAGATGGGCATCATGGAGCGCGAGCGCCCGATCGCGCGGGTCTTGCGCGACGCCCGCACGCCGCGCGCCGTGAAACACCGCCTGCGCTACGTGCTCGCCGTGCGCCGCTTCGCGCGCACGCACCTCCACCTGCCGCTTCACGGGGATTACCGCGATTACGCCGACCTGCACCGCGCGGCCGTGGTGTGGAACGTGTTCGCGGCCCCAAGGCTCAGCCTGACGCTCAAACGCTGGTGTTTCCCGGTGGCCGGGTGTGTCGCCTACCGCGGGGATTTTTCCTGGAAACGGGCGGTGCACAGCGCGCAACGCCTGCGCAAACGGGGCTATGACGTCTTCGTGGCGCCGGTGCCGGCCTATGCCACCCTCGGGTATTTCCGTGACCCGGTGCTCAGCACCTTCCTCGACGAGTCGCGGCCGGAGATCGCCCACCTCATCTTTCACGAATTAAGCCACGACCTCCTCTATGTCCCGGGCGCCACGACCTTCGATGAATCGTTCGCCGACACGGTGGCCGACGTCGGGGTTCAGCGGTTTTTGCAAGCCGAGGGGACCTTGGCCGAGCGCCGCGCCTACGCCCGCGGGCGCCGGCGCCGCCGCGAGGTGGCGGCGCTCTTACAGACCTGCCGCGCGCGGCTTGCGCGCGTGTATCGCGACACGGCCCTGCCCGTTTCCGTGCGCCTTCGGGACAAACGCCGGATCTTCCGGGCCCTGCATGCGGCCTGGCTGCGGCTCGAGACGCGTTGGGGGGGAAACCATGGATTCGGCGCCTTCTTCGCGCAACGGTTCAACAACGCGACGCTCGGGGCCTATGCGAGCTACCACCAACTCGTGCCCGCGTTCCGGCGGCTGCTCGCGCTCGAAGGGGGTCATCTCAAGTCCTTTTACCGCGCCGCGCGCTGGTACGCCCGCCTGCCGCGGCCGCTGCGCGATCGCGAACTTGCCAGCCGAAGGGGCTTAATCGGCCGTTTGCCCGCCCTTCACAAGCCTCAGGTTCGTACCCATGCGCTCAAGGTGGACAGGCCGCGCCCCCTGGGCGTTCACGGCCCGCGCCTGGCGCGCGCGATCGAACACCGGGCGCACGATTAAGCGCTGTCCCTTCAGATACTTACCGTCCATCGCCTGGATCGCGAGCCGCGCCTGCTTCTCGTTGCTCACCGCCACGAACGCGTACCCGCGCGCGCTGTCGTCTTCGTCATCCCGCACGAGGCGCACGAAGACCACATGCCCCAAGCCCGCGAAGATGGTCTCGAGATCCGCCTCAACCACCGCGCGCGACAGATTCCCCACATACAGATTCATGGCGATGAACTCCCTTTCCGACCTAATGGCTGACAATACGGCTACATTAGCAGGCCGCAAGGGGCCCCGATATCGGCTCTCGGCCCTCCCGTCCGACGTCTCAGACCGTACGTCAGCAGGCCCATCGGCCGTCGCGGAGTTCATCCAGGGCGGCGGGGAAGGCCCGCGGGCGGATCCCGAGCCAGGAGTCAGCAGGGCTTGCGCAGACCGCCCCGCTTGCCAGCGTGCGCCACTGGTCGACAGTGAACGGCCGGCCCGGGAGGTGCTGGGCGAGGCGCGCCAACCAGAGGCTCACGCGCGGCGACAAGGGCCAGGGACCAAGCGTGTGGCCGGCGGCGCGGGCGATCGCGTGGACGGCGTTCAAAAGCGTCATGACCTCGGGCCCGCAGAGGTCGTAGGTCCCGCCGGCGGCGCGCGGGCGGAACAGGGACTCGACCAGCGCCTGGGCGACGTCCTGGACGTGGACCGGCGCCAACAGGCCGGCGGCCTGGGGCAGAGGCAAACCCAGGGGCGCAAGCCGCAAGAGGCGCAGGAACCGGCAGACGAAATGATCCCCCGGGCCGTAAATGATGCTCGGGCGTAGGATGACCGCGCCGGGCGAGCGCGCGCGCAGGCGCGCCTCGCCTCGGGCCTTGCTCTGAAAATACGCACTCGCGGCGCCCTCGTGAGCGCCCGCGGCGCTCGCGTGCACGATCCGCTGTTGCGGCGCGTGGATCGCGAGCCGCTCCGGGAGTTGCTCGTGGACGCGCGCGAAATCCCCGGGCGCGCGCTCCTCGAGAATCCCCACGAGATTGACCACCGCGTGACAGTCGGCCAGGGCGCGCGCGAGAACGGCGTCGTCGTGGATATCGCCGCGAACCAGCGCAAGCGTCGGATAAACGAGCAGATCGCGATGGCGCTCGGGATGGCGCGTGACCACGCGCAGAGCGAGGCCGCGGGCGTTCAGGCGGGAAATGAGGGCGCGCCCGACGAACCCCGAGCCGCCGAACAGGACGACGCGATCGCCGCTCTTAATCGCCATCCGCGGCCAACTCGACGGCCGGGGTGATCGGCGCCATGCAGTTTTTCAGGCTGTCCGCGTGCCTGTCGAGCAAATAGCCGTAGACGGCGGTGAAGGTGAGCACGTTTTTCACGTAGCGGCGCGTCTGCTGATACGGGATGGTGTCGATCCAGATATCGGCCGGCATGGGGCGCTTGACCGGCAGCCACGAGACCGCAGCCGTAGGCCCCGCGTTGTAGGCCGCGGTCGCGACCGGCTCCTGGTGGCGCGCGCGCCCCAGGACGTCGGCGAGATAGCGCGTGCCGATATCGAGGTTGTTGGCGACGTCGAGCAAATCGCGGTCGCCCGTGAGCGGGAGATGGATCTCGCGCGCGGCGATGAATCCGGTCTGCGGCATGAGCTGCATGAGCCCGAGCGCGCCGACGTCCGAGCGGGCATCGAAAATAAACGCGCTTTCCTGGCGGATGATGCCGTAGACCCAGGCCGGGTCGATCCCGTTGCGGCGCGCGTCGGCCTCGATCAGAGGCTCGTACAGCAGGGGAAAGCGGATGTCCAAGGCGTGGACACCATGGGTCCCGGCAAGCGTGAGAATGGCGCAATCGCGCCAACCCCAATGCGCGGCGAGCACGGCCGCGGCCTCGCGCGTGCGCTGGGACGCCGTGGCCAGGGCCTGAAACCACAGCGCGCGGGCCTCGCGATGCTGGTGCAAGAGAAAGAGCTCATGGGCCATGCGGATCGTTTTGCGATGCATCACGGCCGCGAGACGCGCGTGCGGGGCCGCGAGCGGCACGTTCGGGATGTGGTAGGGCCGCCCGATACGGTCGGCGGCCAGAAACCCGTAATACCCAAAGTGCCGCGCCAGGCGCGCGAACACGGCATCGGCGGCGCGCGTCTGCCCAAGCTCCGCGAGCGCGCGCGCGCGCCAGTACCGCCATTCGTGCTGGTGGCGATTCGCCCGCGGAAGGCCGTTCAGGAACCTGAGGGCGGCGCGCCAATCGCGCTGGCGCAAGGCCGCCCGGACGCGCCAGCGGCGCAGCTGTCCGCCCTTATGCCCCGGGACCGCGCGCGCAAGCCACGGTAGGGCCTGCGGGAGATGATCCTCGGCCGCGATGAGCCCGAGGCGGCGCATCACGAAGTTCTGGTCCCGGGCCAAAATCGGCTGCGCGCGCACGAGCTGTTGCCAGGCCGCCATCGCAAAGGTCGGACTGCGCGCGCCCAGCGCGAGAACACCGCTGCGCACGATGTGGCGCGCCCGGCGTGCGAGCAGGGGATAGGAGAGGTGATCCAGGCGGTAGGCCGGGTGCGCCTGCATGGCCCGCCAGCGCCGCACCCAGAGGGCGTGCATGGGTGCCAACTGTCGCTCCAGGCGTTTCGCCAGATGGGTGTTGTCGTCGTGCATGGCGCGCTTCGCGCGCGCCCACAGGTTCGCCTGCGTGGCCCCGCCCGCCTTGAGCCAGTGCGCGGTGAGGGCCTGGCAGGCATGCGGCAGGCTTGCCCCGGTGAGCCATACGCGTTGGACGGCGGATGCGACGTTGCGGCCGGCTTGCGCGCGCGCGCGCAGGTCGTCGCAGTGCAACGCGACGTGGGTGTCCAGGGCCTTGGTGTAGAAGCGCCGGAAGAGCGCCAGGCGATGGCGGCGCGCCAGGAAATGCAGCCAAGCGATCTGCAGCTTATGGGTGACCGGCAGCTTCGGATAGCGATGGAGGAAGGCCGACACCGCGGCCGGGGCATCGTGCCGCAGCCGCTCCCGCAACGCGTGGTAGAGCAGATAGGGCCGTACGACAAAGCCCTTCTCGTCGCGATAGAGGCGCGCGAAACGCGGGTAATCGCCCTCCCTCAGCGCCGCGAGGGCCTGATGATAGCGGGCACGTTCGAGTCGGACCGGGGCGGCGGAAACGGCACTCGAAAGCGCCAATGTGAGGAGTACGACGCGGATCGCGGTACGCAAGGGCCTAGGGACGTTAACCGTACGCAACTACTATACTTGAGCCTCGTGAGACGAGCAAAGGATGGGTCATGGTATTCGACAGCATCAATCCCGCGACCGACGAAAGGTTGGGAGGCCTGCCCGAGACGACGC
>DAHWKH010000033.1 GCA_027343725.1 Acidiferrobacteraceae bacterium | reverse complement strand
CAACACCCTGAAGATCGACCGGTCATTCGTGAGCGACATCACAAGCGAGGCCGACGGCCGAATCGCATCGCTCGTCGTCACCCTGGGACACAGCCTGGGGCTCACCGTCATCGCCGAGGGGGTCGAAAACCCGGAACAGGTCGCGTTTCTGAAACGCACCGGGTGCGACGAGCTCCAGGGGTATTACTTCAGCCCGCCGTTGCCGCCCGAAGGCATCGAGGCCTGGCTGCGGCGGCCCCCGGCACCCCACGGCGTGCGCGCGACGTCACGCTGAGATCGCGCGCGCCTCACGATCCCGGGTTCAAGGCGCCCAACACGAGTGGCTCCTGGTCGGACACGACGCCCGCGTGCAGACCGCACAGTGTGCGATACGCGCCCGCACGATCGTGGCCGGCAAAAGCGGCGCGGGCGTAACCACAGAGGAGCGTGAAGCCGTACACATGCGCCAGATCGTTCCAGAGACTCTCGAGTTCGAGCGCGCCATACTGATTGCCGGCCCGCCATAGGAGGTCGACCATCTCGCCATAGGCAAAGACCGGCGCGTCATCGCGCCCGCACTCCGCGATCACCTGTCCGACCGAACCCAAAAACCGATCCGCGTCCGGCACGCCGTTGCGCAAAAAACGCGCGAGCGTCGCGCGCGCATCCAGGATCCGGATGCGACCCGCCGCCGTCAGGGCGTCGATATCGAATCCGAGCCGGTGGAGGTGCGCCTCGATCGCGAGCGCGTGCTGGGGCGTGACCAGGAGAACAACGACGCCCTCCCCCGCGAGGACCGGCCGCGCGCGGTCCGCGACGACTCCGGCAAGGGATGCATCATCATCATAGAATTGCACGCAGTGCGAACCGTGGGGCCCGCGAAGAACCGGGTTATCCTCGTCCATCCATCCATCACCGTCCCTGGATCGCGCAAGCCTACTCGCACACGGCCCTCCCTGGCAAGGCGCGGCAGGGATCGGCTTCGGGAGCCCTCGCGGGGCGGGCCACTCGATTCTGGGAGGACCGGAAGAACCGGACGCCGACCGGAAAGGGTCCGCCGCTTGGCGGACGAGAGACCGGACGCTCCCCTTCCCGGATGCCCCCGCGGCGAACTCTCATCCGCGACGCGCGAATCGAGGCGGCGGACACGCGCCGCATACGCGGCGTGATCCGGCGTTGGCCGTAATGCGGGGAGGGACAAGCCCGTTTATGCTGGCCCGAGTTTGGGGCCCTTCGACCCCTCCTGCAGATACCACCATCCCGGGAGCTGTCATGGCCGTCTCTTATGCGCGCGAACCCGTGATCCTCGGTGTCAACCGGACTCAGGATGCGAGCCTGTGCCTCATGCACGGCAGCGACGTGGTCTATTCGATCCAAAAGGAACGCCTCACGCGTCGCAAACACCATTGGGGGAAACTCCACGACTTTCGCGACATCTACGCGAACCTCCCGGGACTCGATCGCCCCATCGATGTCCTGGTCGAATGCTTCTCCTCCGACGATGAGATCCGGAAGCTTCCGGACTATGAGCGCGAACTGCGCGAGACGCTCATCTTCGCGCCCACGGCGCGTACCGCGCGCATCTCGCACCATCTGGCGCATCTCTACAGCGCCTTTCCGCCATCGCCTTTCGAGGAGGCGGCGGTGATGATCATCGACGGCCAGGGCAGCCCCGCGGCCGCGTGCGGCGAGACCTGGCCCGGATCCGCGGACGTTCCCGGCCATTGGCGGGAGGTCTCGTCGTTTTATTGCGCCGACCGGCATCGGGTCGAATGCCTCGACAAGCAGCTCTGGGACGGGGATGCGCGCCGACTCGTGGGTCTTGGCATGTTCTATTTCCTTCTCACCCAGGCGATTTTTCCGGGGGAAGGCAACGAGGGCAAGGTCATGGGGCTCGCGCCCTACGGCGACCCCACGGTCCTCGATCTCCCACCCCTGGACGTCACCGGCGCGGAAGTGACGATACCGAGACCCTGGACGGAGATCTTGCGTGAACACAAACGCTTCCGTTACACGGCCGATGCCGACACCCGCTTCACGGGCATCGCCAATCTCGCGGCCGCCGGTCAGCGGGCATTCGAGGAGGCGATCCTCGCGGTCGCGCACTGGCTCTCCGAGACGACCCACGTCGATAATCTCTGCTTCGCCGGAGGCACGGCGCTCAATTGTTCGACCAATGATCGCCTGCTGCGCGAGACGCCCTTTCGGCGGGTGTTCATCCCGCCCGCGCCCAGCGACGCCGGCACGGCGCTCGGCTGCGCCCTCTACGGCCTCACGGAGGTCCTGAAGGCCGACTGCGCTTACCGCTGGCGAAACGACTTTCTCGGGCCCCTGCCCGAGGCGGGCACGACCGAGGCGGCCCTCACAGGACAACGGGACCTCGTCGTGGAGCGACCCATCGATCTGTGTGCGCGCATCGTCGATATCCTGTGCGCGCGCAAGGTCGTGGCCTTATATCAAGGCCGCAGCGAGTTCGGCCCACGCGCCCTCGGACACCGGAGCATCCTGGGAGATCCGCGCCATGCCCGCGTGCGCGACTGGATCAACGCGCGCGTCAAGGAGCGGGAGTGGTTCCGTCCCTTGGCGCCCATCGTCCTGCTCGAGGAGGCCGAGCGCTTCTTCGATATCCGCAGCCCCTCGCCTTTCATGCAGTTCGCGGCCCCGGTCCGGAGCGAGGCGGCCGTGCAGATCCCCGCCGTCACGCACGTGGACGGCACCGCGCGCCTGCAGACGATCGCGTCCGATGACGACCCCTTGATGCGCGCCCTGCTCGAGGCGTTCGCGGCGCGCACCGGCGTCCCGGTCTTGCTCAACACCTCGTTCAACCGCAAAGAGGAGCCGATCGTCGAAACCGTGGAGCAGGCGCTCGCGTCCTTTCGCAACACCCCGCTCCATGCGCTCGTGATCCCGCCCTATCTCGTGCGCAAACGCGCGGAACCGGACGCGATCGCCTAGCCGTGATCGACGGCTACGCGCACAAGACGAGCGTGGCCCCGGGCGGCACGCTGATCCTGCACGTCGCGACCGACGCCGCGCGCTTTCGTGTGCGCTTCTATCGCTTTGCCCACGACGCGCGCCCGATGCACGTATCGCCCTGGCTTGCCGGCGCGTACGCCGCGCCATGCGGGCCCGATGAGGATTGGGACTGGCCGCCGTATGCGTTCGGGATCCCGCGCGACTGGCCCTCGGCCGTCTATGTCGCGCAATTCGATGTGCCCGGGCGCTTGGGAAACAGCCTCGATGGCACGCAGCCCGGAGTCGTGTTCGTGGTGCGCGGGCGAGGCGTGCAGCCCCTGCTCTACAAGCTCCCGACGGCGACCTACCACGCCTACAACGCGGCAGGCGGCGGCTGCTTCTATACCAACCCGCCCCGCTCCCGGACCCCGCCCGGGGGCAAGGTCAGCCTGCGCCGACCGGGCGGCGGGATGGGGGGCGCGCCGTGGGGCGCTTGCGATCACTACGATCCCCGCAGTCCCCGCCAGACCTTCGCGCATTGGGACGCACCCTTTATCCGCTGGCTCGCGGGCACGGGCTACACGCCCGAATTTTGCACCGACTTCGATCTGCACGAGGATCCCGCGTTGTGCCATTCCTATCGCTTGCTGGTGAGCGTCGGCCACGATGAATACTGGAGCGAGGCGATGCGCGAAGCGGTCGAGGCCTTCATTCGCCGCGGCGGCAACGTGGCGTTCTTCGGCGCCAACGTCTGTTGGTGGCGGATCCACGTGGTCGACGAAGGGGGGGCCATCGTCTGCCATCAAGGGGGGCCGCAGGGGGCGCGCGACCACTGGTGGAGCGCGTGCGGCGCGGGCCGCCCCGAGGACCGTCTCACGGGGGTGAGTTATCGCCATGGGGGTGGGTGGTGGGACGGGCCGCGCACGCGCTGCGGATACATCGTCCAGCAGCCCGACCATTGGGCGTTCGCCGGCACGCATCTGCGCCGCGGCGACCGCTTCGGCCAGGACACGGACCCGCCGCTTGTCGGTTACGAATGCGACGGCGTGCCGCTGCTCTCGCTTGCGGGCTTGCGTGCGACCGTGTCCCCGCACGCGCGCGCCTGCGGCACACCCGACACGTTCCAGATCCTGGCCGTATCGCCCTTGGACGGCGCCTGGCAGGAGCGGCCGGCACGCGAACGGGCCTGCGGCGACGGCCCGCATAACGCGGCCATGGGGGTCTATACGAACGGCGGGACGGTCTTTACCTGCGGGACCACGGATTGGGCGCAGGTCCTCGCGAACGCCCACCCTCCGGTGCCGCGCATCACCCGCAACGTGATCGATCATCTTCTCGGGCACGAGTGACGCGGGATACGCGGGCGCGCAACCCCGATCCCTTCGGAAGGGTGCACGCGTCGCGTCGATCCCTGTCAACCCAAATCAGAAATGTCCCCTTCTGACCAAAGCAGAAATGTCCCCTGTCCGTGAGGCGATGGTGTTACCGCGTCGCGGTCCGGCGGGCCACGGCCAGACGGGTCTGGGCGTTCCAGGGATGGTCGGGGGCGGGT
>DAHWKH010000018.1 GCA_027343725.1 Acidiferrobacteraceae bacterium | reverse complement strand
CCCCTGATCACGGGCGCGCTCGCAGCGACTTTGGTGATCGCGGTCGTGTTTCCGCGGATCGCTGTCACGACACTTGGTTTCGGCACCATGCTGATCGGGGTGGCCTTGGATTACCCCACTTACGTCCTGCTCCACGTCGGCGAGGACCGGGACGTCGCTTCTGCCGCGTCGCGCGTCGCGCCGGCCCTGCTCTTGGCGATGGCGGCGATGGCCGCGGGGCTTGCGAGCTTGTGGGTCTCGCGGCTGCCCGGACTCGTGGAATTGGGGGTCTTTGCGGTGGTCGGGCTTGTGGTCGCCGCGGGCAGCGCGCGTTGGCTCCTGCCGGCGATGCGGCCCATCGCGCGGCGCAACAGGCGCTTGGACGCCTGGGACGCGCGCGCCGAGCGCGCCCTCACAATCGTGCGACGGTTCGCGGTCCTGGTCCCGGTGCTGGCCGCGATCGCCATCCTCGCCCTCGCCCTGAAGGCCGGGTCCTTGTGGAACAATCGGCTGTCGGCCCTGAGCCCGGCACCCCATGCCCTCATGGCGCGCACCGGCGCGCTCGCACGGGCCTTCGGCGCCCCGACCCTGTCGGCGGCGGTGCTGGTGACCGGCCGGACCCGGCAGGCGGCCCTCCGGCGCAGTCACGCGCTCCTGCCGGTTTTGCGCAGGCTGCGCGCGGCCGGTGCCGTGGGCGCGTTCACGGCCGCCGCGCGCCTCCTTCCGAGCGTGCACCGCCAGCGCATCCGGCAGGCGGCCCTGCCAAGGTCCCGCGTCCTCACGCGACGCCTGGCGCACGCGTTGAGCGGCCTGCCCTTTCGGTTGCGCGCCTTGGCGCCGTTTGCGGCGGCCGTGCGGCGCGCGCGCCACGCGCCGCCCGTGCGGTTCACCGATCTGCCGCCGGCTTTGCGCGCGCGCGTGGGGGCGCTGTTGACGACCGTCGCCGGCCGCGGGGTGGCCTTCGTCTGGCTCTCGGGGGTCCGGGACCCGGGTGCCGTGCGGCGCGCACTGGCGGCGCGATCTGTGAAGGGCGCGCATTTCGTGAGGGTCAAGCCGGTGCTCGCGCGTCTCCTCGCCGGCTATCGGGAGGCCTTGCTGCGCCATGCCCTGCTTGCGCTCGGGGTGATGGCCGTGATCCTCGCCTGGGGGCTTGGGTCGGTTGCCCGGATGGGGCGGCTTGTGCTGCCGATCGCCGCCGCCTTGCTCGTGACCGCGGCGATCCTCGCCTGGACGAGTGGCGGGCTTACGCTTTTGAATCTCGTGGCGTTGATCTTGGTGGCGGGGCTCGCCATGGGTTATGCGCTCTTTCTCAGCGATGACGGGCTCGTTGCGGGGGCCCGGGCGCTTGCGCCCTGGGTCTGCGCGCTTGTGACCCTCATCGCCTTCGGGACCCTGGCGCTCGCCCCGGTCGCGATTTTGCGCCAAGTGGGCGCCACGGTGAGCCTGGGGGCGACGCTCGCGCTCCTTTTCACGGCGGCCTGGTCGCGGACGCGGGGGCGCGCGTGAGCCGCGGCATCCCGATCAGCGGCCTCACGCTTGTGAGCGCGCTCGGGCGCGGCTGGGCGGCGCACGCCCGGGCCTTGCGCGCCGACGCCTCGGGGCTTACGCCGGAGCCGTTCGCCGACGGCGTCCCCACGCTCGTGGGCCGGGTCGCGGGGCTCGACGCGGTGACGCTGCCCCGGTCCCTTGCGCGTTACGACTGCCGCAACAACCGCCTGGCCCTGCTGGCGCTCGAAAGCGACGGGTTCGCGGAGGCCGTGGCGCGCGTGGTGCGCCGCGTCGGGCCCGAGGCGGTGGGGCTGATCGTCGGCACCAGCACCTCCGGGATCGCGGCGACCGAGGCCGCCTATCGCACGCAGGCGTTCGCGCGCACGCACACTCTGCCCGCGGATTATCCTTACCGCGAAACCCACAACGTGTTCGCGACCGCCGACTTCGCGCGGCAAGTCCTCGGTCTCCAGGGCCCGGCGGTCGCTGTCTCCACGGCCTGCTCCTCGAGCGCCAAGGCCTTGGCGGCCGGCGCGCGCTGGCTGCGCGCCGGGGTGTGCCGCGCGGTGGTGGTGGGGGGTGTCGACAGCCTGTGCGCGACGACGCTCTACGGGTTTCGGGCCCTCGATCTCCTGGCGCGCGGGCCGGTCCGTCCCTTCAGCGCCGAGCGCTGCGGCATCGCCATCGGCGAGGCGGGGGGCTTTGCGCTTCTCACGACCGCCGATCTCGCCGCGGGGGAGGCGTGTCTCACCTTGGCCGGCGCGGGTGAGAGCGCCGATGGCTACCACATGACGGCCCCCCACCCGGAGGGCCTGGGCGCCTACGAGGCGATGGCGGCGGCGCTCGCCGCGGCCGGCCGCGGACAAGACGAGATCGATTACATCGCCCTGCATGGCACGGGCACCGTCTATAACGATGCCGCGGAGGATCGGGCCATCGCCCGCCTGGGCTTGACGCATGTCCCGGCGGGCTCGAACAAGGGCGCGCTCGGGCACACCTTGGGGGCGGCCGGCCTGTGCGCGCTTGCGACCCTGGGGGTCGCGATGCGCGAGGGCTTTGTGCCGGGCACCGTGGGGACGCGTGCGCGGGATCCGGCCCTTTCGGTCAATCTCGTGCTCACGGCGCGCCCCGCGCGCCTGCGCGTAGCCCTCCTGAACACCTTCGGGTTCGGCGGCAGCAACTGCAGCCTGGTCGTGGAGCGCGCCTCGTGAGCGCGTTCGTGTCCGGGCTTGGCGTGCTCGGGCCGGGTCTCTGGGATGGCGCGCAGGCGCTTGCGGCGCTCGGCCAGGATGCGGGGCTTGCAACCGACGTGCGCGCCCCGCGGGTCGCGGGCCTGTCAGCGAACGAGGCGCGCCGCTGCCCGCTGGTGGCGCGCTACGCCTTGGACGTCGGGCAGCAGGCGCTGGCCGCGGCCGGGCGGGATGCCGCGCATCTCGCGACGGTCTTCAGCTCGGCGAGCGGCGATCTCGAGATCTTCGACAAGAACGCCCGTGCACTCGCCCAAAGCCCGCCCGCGCTGTCCCCGACCCTGTTTCACAATTCGGTGCACAACGCGGTCGCCGGCTACTGGGGGATCGCGCAGGGGACGCGTGCGGCAAGCACCAGCCTGTCAGCCTACGACGAGAGTTTTGCAGCGGGCGTCTTGGAGGCCTTGATGATCGTGGACCGCGAGCGTCAGGCACTCTTGATCGCCTATGACGTTCCACCGCCTGCGGCCTTGGCTGCGGCGCGGCCGATCACCGTCCCGTTCGCGGTGGCGGTGTTGTTCACGAGCGAGGACCCATCCGGTCAGGCCGCGCGCGTGGCCTGGCGTTTCGGGGTCGAAGGCGAGGAGGTGACGCGCATGCCCGGGGCCCTCGAGGCGCTGCGGCTTGCGAATCCCGCGGCGCGCGCCCTGCCGTTTTTGCAAACCCTGGCGCGACGCGCGACGCGCCCTCTTATCCTCCCGTATGTCGGCGGCCGGCGTCTCGTGCTCGAGGTGTCCCACGCAAGGCCCTAACTCCTAATGGCCCTTCAGGGCGTGCCAGAACGCGAGCCCTCCGGCCTTGGCGGCGTGTCCGATGGCAAGACCCGCCTGTTTGGCCTTGCGGCCGATGTCGTGGGCGGCGGACCCGACGGCATGCCCGACGTGGCGGGCATCGCTTTGGATGTTGGCATGCGCGGGGACGATGCCCGCAGTCAGGAGCGCGACTAGGGCGAGTACCGCGCGCGTTGGGTGTCGAGACATGGGTCCTCCTGATCCTAAGCGAGATTTTCGAAGCGCTGGGATGTGCCCTCGTAGCGCAGCATGCGTCCGGCCTCGAGATCGAAATACCAGCCATGGAGCGTCAACTCCCCGCGGACGACCGCGCGGCGCACGTTGTCGAAGCTCAGGAGGTTCTCGAGCGAGACCAGAATGCTCGCCTGTCCCAACGCGTGCGCCTGATCCTTCGGATCGGCCTGCGGATGCTGGGCGAGGACCTCGGCGCGTGCGCGCGCGGCGATCGTCAGCCACGGGCGCGTGTATTGTCCCCCGATCCCCTCGAGCAGGGACTGGATCCCGCCGCAGCGGGAGTGGCCTTGCACGATGATATGCGCGACCTTCAAGCGTTCGACGGCGAACTCGAGTGCCGCGCTCGTGCCGTGGCGATGGTCGTCGAACTCCGCCGGCGGCACGAGGTTTGCGACATTGCGCACCACGAACAACTCCCCGGGCCCGGTATCGAACACGAGCGAGGGGGTGACGCGGGAATCGGAACAGGCGATCATCATGACGCGCGGGCTTTGCCCGTTGTGCACGAGATCGTGGAAGAGCGAAGACTCGTCTTCGTAATAGCGGCGCCGAAAGCGGCGGAAGCCGTCCGTAAGCCGCGCCGGGGCTTCGCAATCGTGCATGCCATCCTCCCAGGGTGGAGTCGCCGGGCCGTGGGCCCGCGGTATTATACAGGAGTGCGCGCGGCGAATCGCGCGCCGGGGTCGCGGGCGCCTGCGCGACACGGAAAAGCCGCCAGTTTAAGGAGGGAACCATGAAAACCATCAAGTCCTGGGCTGCGAATGGGGCCGGTCAGCCCTTGCGTCCGTTCTCCTACGATCCCGGACCGCTCGGCCCCGACGAGGTCGAGATCGCCGTCGAGCACTGCGGCTTGTGCCATTCCGATCTCTCGATGTGGGAGAACGAATGGGGGCGTACGGTCTACCCCCTGGTGCCTGGTCACGAGGTGATCGGCACCGTGGCGGCCGCGGGGCCCGAGGTCCGCGGGCTCCACGAGGGCCAGCGCGTGGGGCTCGGATGGTTCGCGCGCAGCTGCCTGCGCTGCTCGGCGTGTCTGAACGGCGATTATCATCTGTGCGCGGATGCCCAGGCGACGATCGTGGGCCGGCATGGGGGCTTCGCCGAGCGCGTGCGCTGCCACTGGATCTGGGCCCAGCCCTTGCCCGAGGCCCTGGCGCCGGCGACGAGCGGGCCGCTCTTTTGCGGCGGGATCACGGTCTTTGCGCCGGTGCTCGAGACCGGCGTGCGGCCGGTCGATCGCGTGGGGGTGGTGGGCATCGGCGGCCTTGGGCATCTCGCGCTCCAGGTGCTGCGGGCCTGGGGATGCGAAGTGACGGCCTTCACCTCGCACCCCGACAAAGACGAAGCCGCGCGCGCCCTCGGCGCGCATCACGTGGTGGGCTCGCGCGATGAGGCGGCGCTCAATGCGCGTGCCGGACAGTTCGACTTCGTGCTAGTGACGACCAGCGCCTCGCTCGACTGGGCGCGCTGGCTGTCCCTGCTCGCCCCCCACGGGCGGCTGCATTTCGTGGGCGCGGTGCTGGAGCCGCTCGCGATTCCGGTCTTCGGCCTGATCGGGGGCCAGAAACAGGTCTCGGGCTCGCCCCTTGGGCGTATTTCGACTATAAGGGATTTATTGCAATTCTCGACCCGGCATGGCATCGCGCCCCAGGTGGAGCGGTTTCCGATGAGTCGGGTAAACGAGGCCCTGGCCGCCTTGCGCTCGGGCGAGGTGCGGTATCGCATCGTGCTCGACGCGGATTTCTAGCGCAAGACCGCGCGGGCCTTCGGAGCGGACCGAATGCGCGCGCAACTTCTGCGGTTGTCGAAATCCGATCTCGCGGATCTGGCCGATGTGTGTTATCACGCAAGCCTCGCAACAACGCCCGACGACGCTCTGGACGTGGTGCGCGCGCTCGCATCGCTTGTGCCGAGCGAGGGCGTTTTGTGCACGCTCGCGCGTTGCGATCCCGCAAAAGACGCCTTCGAGGTGCACGCGCTCGTTCAGGTCGGCTGGCCGCGGGCGTGGATCGCGCACTATCGTGAACACCGTTGCGATCGCGCGGACCCGGTGCTCGCGACCCATTACCGCGCGTTTCGCCCCCAGGTCTGGTCGCACACCTATCGGCGGGCCGGTGAGGAGGCGTTGCGCTTTTGCCATCGGGCGCGGGATTTCGGTCTGGATGACGGCTTGACGCTCGGGGTCGCGGGTGCACGCCGCGGGTGGGGGAGCGTGTTGTCGTTTCCGGGACGCGAGATCGCGCGCGCGCCCCGCCATATGGTCCTCCTCGAGCACGCAGCGCCCGCGCTCCATGGCCTTCTCCAGCGGTTACCGCGCGGCGGCACACCACCTCTGACGGCGCGAGAATGCGAAGTCCTCGCTTGCGCGCAGGCCGGGAAGACGACCGCCGGGATCGCCCGGACGCTCGGGATCAGCGAACGCACGGTGGTCTTCCACGTGCGCAACGCGATGCGCAAACTCGCCGCCCGCAACCGCGCCCAGGCGGTGGCGAAGGCCTTGGCGCACGGCTGGCTCGATCCGTGGGCGGGGGCGCGCGAGGGCGATCAGGCCCGGGAGCCGGGGGTGTAGGCTCGCCAGTCGAGCCGGACCGCGACACAGACCGTCTCACCCAGGCGGCATGCAGGCCCCAAGGCTCGGCATGGGAACCCGAGACGCTCGAGGATGCGGTGATAGCGCGTCTCCACCACGAAATACAGAAAGCGCACGCCGTGGCGGCGCGACCAGCGATAGATGCCGTCGTAGAGGAGGGCCGCGATGGCGCCAGACGCAAGCCCCGGGACCCGCCGCGTGGCCAGGCGCGTGACCTCGGCACAATCGCGACTCTTCGCGAGGCGGCGCCCCTTCAGGAGCGGCGCGAAATCCCGCTCGAGCATAAAGGGCCGGTCGGCGGGTATGAGGCGCACGACACCCAGGAGCGTACCGCGCGCATCCAGCGCGCCGAGCGACACCGCGCCGTCCTCGAAGTCGTCCCGTTCGCGCCCGTCGCCGCGCGCCGGGACCCAGCCGAGGCGTTGGCAATAGACCGCGTGCCGGAGCGCGAAGGCCTGTTCGTGTTCCCGCGGACCGATGAGGGGGCGCACGA
>DAHWKH010000079.1 GCA_027343725.1 Acidiferrobacteraceae bacterium | reverse complement strand
GCCTTGGCATTGGTCGACGTGCGCAATCACTATCTCATGATGTTCAGCCATGAGCAGCGTCTCGTGAGCCGGCGCGACGCCCTCCAGGTCGAATGGGGCCGCCTCCTGCTGGAGCAGGGAACGCTCGCCGGTTACGGGCGCGTCGATCACGTCGCGCGCAAGCGGCTCGGTATGGCGATGCCGGATCCGCGCCGGATCGTGCTCCTCTATATGCGCCACGCCCATCCTCGATGAAGGCGCCTCTAGGACACGTCGCCGCCCTTTCCCAGGCCGGCCTTACGCGGTCGACCTTCGTGCTGGTGGTCATGCTGGCGGCACTCGCGCTCATGGCCGTGCGCGCCTTTTATCTGCAGGTCCTGGATGCCCCCTTTCTGAAGCATGAGGCCCGGCGCCAGGACATCGAGACGATCCGCGAGGAGGGGCACCGCGGCATGATTCTCGATCGCAACGGCCGGCCGCTCGCCATCAGTACGCCCGTCGACACCCTATGGGCCAATCCGCAGGTCCTGCTCAAGGTCCCGGCCGTTTGGCCGCGCCTGGCGCGCGCTGTCGGCTGGTCGTTGGCGACCTTCCAGAAGGCGTTACACGCGCAGCGGCATGAGCAATTCATGTACTTGCGCCGCGAGGTCGATCCGCAGTATGCGCAAGGCGTACTCGATCAGCGCATTCCCGGCGTCGCCTCGGAGCGCGAGTACCGTCGCTATTATCCGACGGGCGCGGTCAGCGCGACTCTGATCGGCTTCACAGACATCAACGATCAGGGGCAAGACGGCATCGAATTGGCTTACAATCGGTGGCTCAGTCCACGACCCGGAAAGGCCGTGGTCATCCGCGACGGTCTGGGTGAGCCGATCGGCATGCGCCGAGGCCAGCGGCCGCCGCGTCCCGGCAAGAATCTCGTGTTGAGTATCGATGAGCGTATTCAGTATCTGGCCTACCACGAACTGGTGAAGGCCGTGCGCTATCACGACGCGCGCAGCGGTTCGGTTGTGGTCTTGGATCCGCGGAGCGGAGACATCCTGGCGCTTGCCAATGTCCCAAGCTTCAATCCCAATACCCGCAGCGATCTCGACAGCGCGTATTATCGGGATCGCGCGGCGACCGATGTCATCGAGCCCGGCTCCTCCTTGAAGCCGTTCACCATAGCGCGTGAGTTGCAAAGCGGCCGCATCACTCCCCATACCCTCGTCAACACGACGCCCGGCTACTATTTCGTCGGGCCGGACAAGATCAGCGACGTCGGGGATTTCGGCCTGATCGACATCAACCACGTGATCGCGGAATCCAGCAATGTCGGGGCCTCGAAGACCGCGCTCACCACCCTGACGCGACAGGAGATGTACAGAAACTTTTTGCATCTCGGGTTCACCCATACGACCCATAGCGGCCTGCCGGGCGAGTCCCCGGGCTACCTCGCGCCGCCCAACACCTGGATGCCGATCCAAAAAGCGACCCTGGCCTTCGGTTACGGTATCGACGTGACGCCCTTGCAGATGGCGCGCGCCTACGCGGTGTTCGCCGACGGGGGCGTGTTGCGGCCGCTCTCGATCCTGAAAACCCGCCATCCGGTCAAGGGCCGGCGGGTGTTTTCGCGTCGGGTCGTCGGCGAGATGCGCTACATGCTGGAGCTCGCGGCCAGTCCCGTCGGGACCGGCGCGAACGCGGATGTCGTCAATTACCAGGTCGCCGGCAAGACCGGGACGGCGCACATCGCGAGCGGGGATGGTTATCACCGCCACGAGTACAACGCCTCGTTCGGCGGTTTTGCGCCCGCCTCGGATCCGCGCCTCGTGATCTTCGTCGACATCCGCGATCCCAAGAAGCATGGGTATTATGGGGCGCAGTGCGCCGCTCCGGTGTTCCGGAAGGTCATGACCGGGGCCTTGAGGATCCTGAATATCCCCCCCGACGAGGCCCAGGCCCGGGGGGCGCTGTCATGAACGCGCCCTTGTCCTTGCGCGCCTTGCTGTCGGGCCTGCGCGCGGTCCCGGAGGCCTTGGACCGCCCGATCGCGGCCTTGAGCCTCGACAGTCGCACGCTCACCCCCGGGTCGCTGTTTTTGGCGCTCGCCGGCACGCATCAGGATGCCCGGCGCTTTATCGCCGATGCCGTGGCGCGGGGCGCGGTCGCGGTGATGAGTGAGAGCGCGCCGAACGGATGGCTGGGGCGCGTGCCGGTGCTGGCATCTCCGGGGCTACGCGCGCTCGTGGGCCCGATCGCCGACCGCTTCTACGGGGCGCCCTCGGCCGAGCTAACCGTCATCGGCGTGACCGGCACCAACGGCAAGACCACGACCAGTCATCTGATCGCCCATGCGCTGCACGCGCGTGCCCCCTGCGCATTGACGGGCACCCTGGGCAGCGGATTCCCGGGGGCCTTGGTGCCGGCCGAGCGCACGACGCCGGACGCGGTCTCGTTGCATCGCTTCCTGGCGCACGCACGCGATCAGGGGGCCGTGTCGGTCGCGCTCGAGGTCTCCTCGCATGCCCTCGATCAGGACCGCGTCGGGGGCGTCCGATTCCGGGGTGCTGTGTTCACGAATCTGACCCGCGACCACCTCGACTACCACGGCGACATGACGCGCTATGGGGAGGCGAAGGCGCGGCTCTTCGTCTGGCCCGGGCTCGAGTTCGCGGTCCTGAACGCCGATGACCCGTTCAGCGAGGTGTTGCGGAGCCGGCTCGCGCCCGGCACCCGCTGCTGGCGTTACGGTCGGGAGGGCGATGTCCGCATCGAGGGGTTGAGCGCGCAGGCCGCGGGTCTGACCGTGCGCTTTGTGGGTCCCGAGGGCGGTCTGACGGTCACGAGCCCGCTCCTCGGCGCCTTCAATGTCCACAATCTCGCCGCCGCCTTGACGACATTGCTGGCGCTCGGATGGCGCGGCGCCGAGGCCGCCGAGGCGCTCGCGCACGTCGCCCCGATCCCGGGGCGCATGGAACGTTTCGGGGGGCGCTCCGATCAGCCGCTCGTGGTGGTGGATTATGCGCACACCCCGGATGCCTTGGAGAAAGTGTTGCTGGGGGCGCGCACGCACGCCCCGGGCCGGGTGCTCTGCGTTTTCGGTTGCGGCGGGGAGCGCGATCGCGGCAAGCGAGCCTTGATGGGGGCGTGCGCGAGCCGCCACGCCGACTATTTGATTCTGACGCACGACAATCCGCGTCACGAGGACCCCCAACGCATCTTGGAAGACATCCTCGCGGGCGTGGACGATGACGCCCGTGCGCGTCTCGAGATCGTGGCCGAGCGGCGGGAGGCGATCGCCCGGGCGCTCGCGATCGCGGGCCCAGGCGATCTCGTGATCGTCGCCGGGAAGGGACACGAGGAATACCAGCAGGTCGGTGACGACTGCCTGCCTTACAGCGATCGCCGCACGGTGCGCGCCCTCCTGGGGGCCCCATGATGACGCTGGCCGAAATCGCGCGCGCCGTGGGGGGGCGGCTGTCCGGGGACGACCGGACGGTGACGGGCGTGAGCACCGATACGCGCACGCTCGCGCCGGGTGACGTGTTCGTGGCGCTGAAGGGCCCGCGTTTCGATGGCCACGGGTTTTTGGCCGAGGCCGCGAAACGGGGCGCGCTCGCGGCCCTCACCGATCGCCCGCGGGAGGGGGATTGGCCGGCATGCGTCGTGGTGGCCGATACGCGCATTGCGCTGATGCGCCTGGCGGCGTACTGGCGCGAGAGGATCGACCCGCTCGTGATCGCGGTCACCGGCAGCAACGGCAAGACCACGGTCAAGGATATGACCGCCGGGATCCTTGCGTGCACAGGCCCGGGCATCGCGACCGAGGGAAACCGCAATAACGACATCGGGCTGCCGCTCACGCTCCTCAGGCTGCGTGCCCACCACCGTTACGCGGTGGTCGAAATCGGCATGAATCATCCCGGCGAGATCGCCACCCTCGCGGCGCTCGCGCGACCCGATGTCGCGATCGTCACCAACGCCGGGGCCGCGCACCTCGAAGGCCTCGGCTCGGTCCGGGCGGTGGCCGAGGAAAAGGGCCGCATTTACGGCGCCCTGACCGAGCAGGGGGTCGCCGTGGTGAACGCGGACGACGACTTCGCGGCATACTGGCGCGCACACGCGCCGGGGCGGGTTGTGAGCTACGGCTTGACCCATCCGGCGGACGTCACCGCCACCGTCCGCCTCACACCCGAGGGCAGCGACTGCGCGTTCCACCTGCCGGGCACGCCGCAACCGTTGGATGTGCGCCTGGCGTTCCTGGGGCGCCACAATGTCCTGAACGCGCTCGCGGCCGCGAGCGCCGCTCTCGCCTGCGATATCCCGGCCCCCACCATAGCCGAAGGCCTGGCGGCGGTGCGCCCGCCCCCCGGGCGCATGGCCGCGACCGTTGGGGCGGACGGCATCCGCATCATCGATGACACCTATAACGCCAATCCGGATTCCGCGCGCGCGGCCCTTGCGGTACTCGCGTCCTTGCCCGGCGAGCGCTGGTTCGTGCTCGGCGACATGGCGGAATTGGGCGCGAACGCCGCGGAGTTGCATGGCGAACTCGGCGTGCAGGCTCGGGACGCCGGCATCGATCACCTGTGGACGGTGGGCGCGTTGGCCGCCCATGCGAGCCGGTCTTACGGCAAGCGCGGCCGACATTATGACGACCTCGAGGCCTTGCTGCGGGACTTGCGGCCCAGCCTGCGTCCCGGGGCCGTGGTGCTGGTGAAGGGCTCCCGGTGCATGCGCATGGAGCAAGTGGTCGCGGGCTTGACGGAGTGCGGAGGGCGCCATGCTCCTACTGTGGCTTAAGGTCTACGCCCAATCCGGGAGCTTCGCCTGGCGGGCGCTTTTCGCGCTCCTGACGGCATTCGCGGTCGGGATCGCGTTCGGGCCGGCCATGATCCGCCGGCTGAGCGCGCGCCTCATCGGCCAGACCGTGCGCGAGGAGGGCCCCCAGAGCCATTACCAGAAGGCCGGGACACCCACGATGGGCGGCGCCCTGATCCTGATCGCGATCAGCGTCTCGACCCTCGTGTGGATGCGCCTCGACGACGCGCGGACATGGATCGCGCTTTCAACCTTGTGGGCCTTCGGTTTGATCGGCTGGGTCGATGATTACAGGAAGCTCCTCTTGAAGCATCCGCGCGGTATCGGCGCGCGCGCGAAGTTCCTGGCGCAGCTCGCGGCCTCGCTGGCGGCGGTCGTGGCCGTGTGGCGGCTTGCGCCGCAGGGATCGGCCATGGGCCTCTACCTGCCGTTTGTGGCGAGGACCGTTCCGCTCGGCGCGGCGGCATTCGTCATCCTGGGCGTTTTGGTCGTGACCGGCACGAGCAATGCCGTGAATCTCACAGACGGGCTCGACGGGCTCGCGGCGTTTCCGACCGCGCTTGTGGCGTTGGCGCTCGCGGTCTTGGCCTGCGTGGTGGCGGACCCCCGTTGGGCGCTCGCCATCGGCCATCCCCTGGTCCCCGGTGCCCGCGATCTGGCCGTGATCTGTGCAGCGACGGCCGGCGCGACGCTCGGGTTTTTGTGGTTCAACAGCCATCCGGCGCAAGTGTTCATGGGGGACGTCGGCGCGCTCGCGCTCGGTGCCTTGCTCGGTTTCGTGGCGGTCGCTATCCGCGAGGAGATTCTGCTGTTTTTGATGGGGGGCGTGTTCGTGGCCGAGACCGTGTCGGTCATGCTGCAGGTGGGCTCCTTCAAACTGACCGGGCGCCGGGTGTTCCGGATGGCCCCCTTGCATCCCCATTTCGAGTTGCAGGGCTGGCCCGAGA
>DAHWKH010000181.1 GCA_027343725.1 Acidiferrobacteraceae bacterium | reverse complement strand
AAGGAGCGCATGAAGGCGCTCCGCGCGCATGTCGACGTCCTGACGTTGACCGCGACACCGCTCCCGCGCACCCTCAACATGGCGCTCGCCGGCCTGCGCGACGTCTCGCTCATCGGCACGCCGCCCCAGGACCGGTTGTCGATCAAGACCTTCGTGACGACCTGGGACGACGCGCTCATCCGCGAGGCCTGCCTCAGGGAAATGCGCCGTGGCGGCCAGGTCTACTTTCTCCACAACGACGTGCGCTCGATGGCGCGCCGCGAGCAGGCCCTGAAGGCCTTAGTGCCGGAGGCCGACCTGCGGGTGGCGCACGGCCAGATGCCCGAGCGCGAGCTCGAGCGCGTGATGCTCGACTTCTACCACCAGCGCTTCCACATCCTGCTCTGCAGCACCATCATCGAGACCGGCATCGACATCCCCACCGCCAACACCATCCTCATCGAGCGCGCCGACCGCTTCGGTCTCGCTCAGTTGCATCAGCTGCGCGGGCGCGTGGGGCGCTCGCATCACCGCGCCTACGCGTACCTTCTGACGCCCGAGCCGTCCGCCCTCACGGCCGACGCCCGCAAGCGCCTGGACGCCATCGCCTCACTGGAGGATCTCGGGGTGGGTTTCGCCCTGGCCTCGCATGACCTCGAGATCCGCGGGGCGGGCGAGCTCTTGGGGGAATCGCAAAGCGGCCAGATCGACGAAGTGGGATTTGCGCTCTACAGCGAGCTCCTGGAACGCGCCGTCGCGACCTTGAAGGCCGGCGGGGACCTCGCCACCGAAGGGGAGCGGTCGCGCACCCCGGACATCGACCTGCACGTCGCGGCCCGCCTGCCCGACGACTATTGCCCGGATCCCCATGTGCGCCTGGTTTTCTACAAGCGCATCGCGCACGCGGCCACGGACGCCGAACGGGACGATCTCGCCGGCGAACTGGTCGATCGCTTCGGTCCCAAACCCCCGGCCGCGGAGCGCCTGTTTCGTCTTGCGCGCCTGCGTCAGCTGGCCATGGGGCTTGGCATCGCGCGCATCGAGGCCGGACCGAAGGGGGCGCGCGTGACGTTCGCCGCGAAACCGCTTATCGACCCGACGGTCCTCATTGCCCTCATGCAATCCGCGCCGCGCCAGTACCGGCTCGACGGACCGCACGGACTCAAGGTTTTGGCCGAGTGGCCCGACCCGGACGAGCGCATCGCCGCGGTCATGGCGCTCCTCGAGCGCCTGGCCCAGCCGCCGGCGCAGGCCGCGAGCCGCGGGACGCGCGGCGCCTGACGGGGGCCTAGGAGGGGTCCGTCGAGGCCGGCCCCTTGTGGGCCACGCCCTCCGGGAACAAGACGCTCTCGTAGCCGAAGAATTTGAGGTCGCGGATGCGCATCGGGTAGAGGATGCCGTCGAGGTGATCGCACTCGTGTTGCACGACGCGCGCATGGAAGCCTTCGGCCTCGCGCTCGATGGGCCGGCCTTCGGCGTCCGACCCCCGGTAGCGGATGCGCCGGTAGCGCGGCACGAGCCCGCGCATCCCCGGAACGCTCAGGCATCCTTCCCAGGCCTCGTCCTCGTCCGTATCGAGGACCTCGATGACCGGATTCACGAGCACGGTCTCCGGGACCTCGCCGGCGTCCGGGTAGCGGGGCATTGTCGGCGCGCCGAAGATCACGACCCGCAACGGCACGCCGATCTGCGGAGCGGCGAGCCCCGCGCCGAACAAGGCCGCCATCGTGTCGCGCATATCGGTAATCAACGCTGCAAGCGCGGGGGACGGCACATCCGCCACCTCTTGGGCGCGCGCGCACAAGAGCGGGTCCCCCATTCTCCGTACCGGCCTCACCGCCATGACTTTACCCCCCGTCGATTCCCCACCATACTAGCGCCCTAGCGCGTTTGTCTGAAGGAGCGTCCCGTGCGCCTGACATTGTTCACCTCGATCCTCGTCGCGAGTCTCGCCCTGGCTCCGCTTGCGCTCGCCGCGAAACAGCCCCTGTACGAAGTCCAGGTCCTCGTGTTCGCCAATCATCTGCGCAAACTCGACGGCCACGAACACTGGAACCAGGAGAAGATCCAGCCCGTGAGCGGTTATCGCAAGGCCTTGAAGCCGAGCACCACGCTCCCGGCCGGCTCGACCCTGGCGCACGACGAGCGGCTTTTAAGCGGCCACCCGCATTACACCATCCTCGCCGCGGCGAGCTGGGTCCAGAACGCGGTCCCTTTGCGGGCCACCAAGGCGATCCGCATCGCAAGCCACGTCGACGGGCGCCTGAAGGGCGTGGTCCGCGTGTTCCAATGGCGGCTCCTCCACGTCGCTCTGGACCTCCATTACACACCCCCGCAGGGGGTCCTCGGCGGCTCGGCGCCGGTCTTTCAGCTCGCCGAATCGCGCCCCATGGCGCTCTACCGCACGAACTACTTCGACCACCCGAAATTCGGCGCGCTCGTGCTCATCACGCCCTACCACGGAACGGTCCCGGCGCGCGGATAAGGGTCGATTCACGAGGCATCGTAGAGCCTCGGGATCGCGTGCTCCAACAGTGTTCGCACCGCCGTCATCCCAGACTCGAGCGTGCGCTCGATGGCCTTGAGGTCGATGGCGTCCTCGGCCTTGCCGGCGGCGAAGTTGGCGACCACCGAAAGCGACGCATAACACAGGCCCAGTTCGCGCGCGAGCCCGGCCTCCGGCATGCCGGTCATGCCGACGACGTCCGCGCCGTCGCGCTCGAGCCTGCGGATCTCCGCCACGGTCTCGAACCGCGGGCCCTGGGTGGCCGCGTAGGTGGCGCCGGACACAAGCGCCAAACGCGCGCGCGTCGCCCCGTCGCGCAGGACCTCGCGCAAGGCCTCGCAATAGGGCTCACTGAAATCGACGTGGGTGACAGGCTCGGGGCTGCTCCCGAAATACGTATGCGCGCGACCGTAGGTGTAATCGATGATCTGGTCGGGGAGAACCAGGCTCCCAGGCGTGAAGGCGACGTTGATCGCGCCCACGGCGTTCACCGCGATGACGTGGCTCACGCCGCATTCCTTCAAAGCCCAGAGATTCGCCTGATAGTTGACGCGATGCGGGGGGATGGTGTGGCCGTGCCCGTGGCGCGGAAGGAAGATGACCTCATGTCCGCCCATCGCGCCGTACACCATGGGCGCCGAGGGTTCGCCGTAAGGGGTCTGCAGAACGCGCCGTTTGCGCACCGTGAGACTACGCAGATGCGTCAAGCCGCTGCCGCCGATGATCGCGAGCATCGTCATGGGAGCGCGTAGATCGCCTTCGTGTTCCTGAAATACCCCTCGTAATCCATGCCGCATCCGAACACATAGCGATCCGGGACGTCGAGCCCCGAGAAATCCGCGGCCAGGCCCTCGGGTCGCGCCCGTTGCTTGGTCACGAGCACCGCCTTCACGACGCGTTGCGCGCCGCGCGCGCACAGCTCATCGGCGATCGCCGCGAGCGTCGTCCCTTCATCGAGGATGTCATCCAGAAGCAGCACCGTGCGCTGCGCGACGGGCATCGTGGGCCCCGCGACCCAGGAAAGCTCGCCGCCCTGAGTCGCGCCGCGATAGCGCGTCGCGTGCACGTAATCGAGCGAGAGCGGGAAGGAAAGCCTCGGCAACAGGTGCCCCGCGAACACCAGCGCCCCGTGGAGCACGACCATGACGATCGGATTGCTGTCCGCCAAAGCCTGGCGCACGCCGGCCGCCACGCGATCGAGCGCGGCCTCGACCTCCGCCTCCCCGTAGAGCCGCTCCGCGGTCGCGAGCACGTGCGCCATGCGCGCCGCGTGCTCGTCCCCGGAGACGATCTCAGTAGGTGAATGTGACGGTGTCGTCATCCATCGCCTGCGTGATCACGTAGGCGCCCCCGACGGTCTCCTCGATCTCGGGAATCAGGTCCTTGCCCCACAGCTCGAGCGTCGGCGTACACACTTTGAAGTGGACCCCGGCCTCGTGCGCATCCTTGATGAAATCGTATACCGACTTCGTGCTGCCCTCCTGCACGAACAATTTTTCCGCCACGCCCTTGATGGCAAGCTCCCCGGCGCGCGCCGTCAGGACGACAGTCACTTCGTATTCCATGGCCGCGGCTACGGTCGCTTGAAAAAACGGGGCGCCGAGTTCGGAGCCGTTGCGGGGGTCCGTATTCACCATCATCATCAAAAGCTTGTCAGCCATAGTGCTTGCTCCGCCAGTCGGTCAAAGAAAGAAAGACGCCGGATTATAGCCAGTTCCTGCGCCAAAGCCCAGCGTGGGTCGCCCGGTTCCCGCACGGAGCGCGCGGGAATAAGCGGGGCCGGCGCGCCCGCCGTCCTAGGACAGGCTCAGGCCTTTCAGATAGGCGCGAAACTCGTTCTTGAGCTCGGGATGGCGCAGGGCGTACTCGACCGTCGCCTCCAGATAGCCGAGTTTGCTGCCGCAATCGTAGCGCTTGCCCGCGAATTCGTAAGCCAACACCTGCTCGCGTTCCAAGAGCTGGGCGATGCCGTCCGTGAGCTGGATCTCACCGCCCGATCCCGTGCCCAGACTTTCGAGAAGGTCGAATATTCGCGGTGTCAGGATATAGCGGCCCACCACCCCGAGCGTGGAGGGCGCCTCGGCGGGGGCGGGCTTCTCGATGATGCCCTCGAGGCGGTGGAGCCTGTCGTCCCAGGCGCGGGTGCGCACGATACCGTAGGACCCCGTCTCCTCGCGCGCGACATTCTGCACGCCGATGATCGCATTGTGATAATGCTCGTAGAGCGAGACCATCTGGCGCAGCGCCGACGGCTCGGCGTCGATCAGGTCATCGGCCAGAATCACCGCGAAGGGCGCTTCCCCGACCACCTGGCGCGCGCACAAAACGGCGTGCCCAAGACCCAGGGCCTCGGGCTGACGGATATAGATGCACGTCGCCTCCTTCGGCAGGATCCCGCGCAACGAGCGCAGGATCTTGTCCTTGCCGCGCTCCTCGAGCTCCGCCTCGAGTTCGTAGGCCTTGTCGAAGTGATCCTCGATCGCGCGCTTGCTGCGCCCGGTCACGAAAATGAGTTCCGTGATGCCGGCATCGATCGCCTCCTCCGCCGCGTACTGGATCAGCGGCTTGTCGACGATCGGCAGCATTTCCTTCGGGCTGGCCTTGGTGGCCGGCAGGAACCGCGTGCCCAAACCGGCCACTGGGAAAACCGCTTTCTTGACTACGCTCACAAGCAAATCCCCTTGTCGAAAAAAATGGCGGTTCGCCGGGAGCGGGCCGCCCTCTTGCCATTCTAACGGAAACCGCCGCCTAGGCCATCCCGACCCCTGACCCCGAGCCTGCCGCCTGCGCGATCGCGGGTGAGGTGATCGCCGCCTGCAACGCCTGCGTCAGGGCGCGCTCGTCGCCGTGCTCGCACAAGGTCCGCAGCCGCGCAAGGCATTCCTGAAAGTGGACGCGGTCCACGGCCGTACCCGCGGTCAAGCGGATCTTCGGGTGCACGGTTTTGGTCAACGCCTCGTCGGCATAAAACAATTCCTCGAACAATTTCTCGCCGGGGCGCAGGCCCGTGTAGGTGATCGGGATGTCCTGCCCCGGGCGTTTGCCCGACAGGAGGATCAGTTGTTCCGCCAGATAGCGGATCTTCACCGGTTCCCCCATGTCCAGAACGAAGATCTCGCCGCCCTCGCCGATGGCGCCCGCCTGCAAGATCAATCCGCACGCCTCCGGGATGGTCATGAAATAGCGCGTGATGTCGGGGTGGGTCACGGTGACCGGGCCGCCGGCCGCGATCTGGGCCTTGAACAACGGAATCACACTTCCGGCCGAACCGAGCACGTTGCCGAAACGCACGGTCAGGAAATGCGTTCGCGAACGCGCATTGATCTCCTGGCAGAGGATCTCGGCCGCGCGCTTGGTCGCACCCATCACGTTCGAGGGGTTCACGGCCTTGTCGGTCGATATGAGAAGAAAGGATGAACAGCCGGCGCGATCCGCGGCCGCGGCCAACGTCGCGGTCCCGAAGACGTTGTTCACGATCGCCGCGCGCGCCTGGTGTTCCAGCATCGGCACGTGCTTGTAGGCCGCGGCGTGAAGGATCACGTCGGGGCCGTGGGCGGTCAGCGTCCGCTCGACCACGACCGCGTCGCCGACGTCCCCCAGGACCGGTGCCAGGGTGATGTCCGGGTATTCCCGGCGTAGTTCGCGTTCGATGGTATAGAGATTGAATTCGCTGCGCTCGAACAACACCAGAAGCCGCGGCTTCAGGCGCGCGATCTGGCGGCACAATTCCGATCCGATGGAACCCCCGGCACCCGTGACGAGAATCGAGCGCCCGGCGATGCCGCGCGTGATCTCCCGCCAGTCGAGCGACACCGGCTCCCGCCCGAGGAGGTCTTCGATGTTCACCGGGCGCAGCTCCTGGATGCTGACCTGTCCCGCCACCACGTTCTGAAGGCCCGGCAGGATCCGGAACGGGCGGCCGCTGCGTTCGCACAACTCGATCAACCGCCGCATGGCGCTCGCCTTCGCTTGGGTGACGGCGATGAAGACGATGTCGATGCCCAGCCGCTCGACCGTCTCCGGCAGCTGATCGCAGGTCGCGACCACCGGCACGCCCTGAATCTCCTGACCCAGGCGGCGGGGGTTGTCGTCGACAAAGGCCAGCGGCCGAAACCCGACGTTCGGATCGCGCAAAAGGTCGCGCACCAGCATCTCGCCGGCCCGTCCGGCGCCGACGATCAAGGCCGTCTTCTGGGCCGAGGCGTACAGGGCGCGATCCTTGAACGACCGGTAAAAAAACCGCGGCCCTCCCAGAAACACGAGCAGGAGCAGGCCGTCGAGCACGAAGGCCGAACGCGGGACATCGACCAATCGCGACACGAGAAACAAGGCGAGCGCGCTGCCGGCCGTGCCCACGATCACGGCTTTCAGGATGCGCAGCAAATCCGGCAACGAGGCGAATCGCCAAATGCCGCGGTAAAGCCCCATGTTCCAGAAGACCACGCCCTGGACCAGGAGCACGATCGGCAGGAGATAGACGCTCTGGCGCAAGAACACCGGGGGCATGCGCCCGAGATTGAAGCGCAACCAGTAGGCCCCGAGCCACGCGAGCGGGATGACCAACAGGTCGTGGGCCAGCACCGCCCAGCGGCCGATGGGCGTCTTAACCGGAGGCTTTTTGCGCGTTGTGTCCATGACCTTCCCTGTGTCGTATCCAACGGGCGAGAAACGCGTAGAGCGCCGCCAAAGCCGCCAGTATAGCCCATTGCACGCCGGCGGGCCTGCCGAGCGCCAGATAGGCGCCCGCGGCGCACAGCGCCATCAGGGCGTACTCCCCGAGAACGACGCTCCGATGCCCGAACCCCAAGCGCACCGCGCGCTGATAATAGTGTTCGCGGTGCGCGGCCATCGGGTGCTCCCCGCGCACGAGCCGACGGATCAGGGTGGCGGTGGCGTCCACGAAAAACGGAGAGAAGACGACAAGCCCCGCCCACACCGGAAAATCCCCGCGCTCGGCCCCGATGAGAATCATGAGGCCGGCGGCGAATCCGAGCGTCGTCGCCCCGAGGTCGCCCATGAAGAGCCGCGCCGGCGGGAAGTTGCTGATCGTGAAGCCGAGGGCCGAGAACGCGATCACCAGAGCCGCGCGCGCGTAACCGAGGTCCTGCGCGCGCAGGGCAAGCGCCGCCAGCGCACCGAAGCCGCACACCGCCATGCCGCCCGCGAAGCCGTCCATCCCGTCCATGAAGTTGTAGAGGTTGATGGTCCAGACGAGAAATACCGTCATGAGCGCAACCGCCCACGGGGCCGCGAGCGGGAATCGGATACCGGGCAGGACGGCGACCGGCCAGCGCGCACAGGCGAGCACCGCGACACAGGCCGCGACGCCATGGACGAGCAACCGCAGGCGTGGGCTCACCCCACGACGATCGTCGAGCCAGGAGAGGATCGCGATCGCCCCGAGCGCCCCCAAGGCCACGAGGAGACCGGGTGCGGGGTGTTCCGGGAGGAGCGCGAACCCGATCACGCCGCCGATGAGGATGGCGATCCCGCCGACGCGCGGTGTCGGGTGCGCGTGCAGTGAACGGGCATTGGGGTGGTCCCAGACCTGCCAGGGGTTGCGGGGGTCGGACAGGAGCCGACTCAAGAGCCAGGTCAGACACGCAATCCCGACCCCCTCGGCGATCGCGCGCCCGAGGGGCGGCGCGATGTCCGCGCTCAGCATGACGCGGTCCATGCCGGAAGGGCCGTCGCGAGCGTCTGCCGCGGCTCCAGGCCGAGGTCCTGCCACACCCGCCGGTCGGCGCTGAAGCACGACTCGAGCAGCGGCGCAAGCGCCTGGGAATCCCAGGGCCAGGACCGGTGGGTCACGGCCGCCAGGCGATCGCCGCAGCGCGCAAGCCTCGCGAACGTGTCGCGCGGCAGGCCGAAGGGGCTGATCCTACGCCCGCGTGCCAGCCGCATGGCGCTGTAGATCTCATGAAGCGTGTAGGGGTGGCCGTCGGTCACGGTATAGGTCTGCGTGCCGGGCGGGATCACGAGGAGCGCGCGCAACACCGCGACCAGATCATCGCGATGAATGAGCGCGCGCACCGCCCCTCCCCGGGGCCACGGCAGCGGTATGGGCCAGGCGGCGCACCGCCAGAGGCGCGCGAGATTGCCGCCCACCCCGGGCCCGTACACGAGCCCCGGACGCACGCACACGGCGCTCTCGAATCCGGCCTCGCGCACACAGGCCTCGGCGCGGCGCCGGCTGCGCGCGTAGTCATCGTCGCTGCACTCGGCCTTGATGCTGCTCACGAACACGAAGCGTCGGACACCGGCCGAGCGCGCCTCCGTGACCAGGGCGCGCGTGCCCGCGACCGTGACGGCCTCGTGGCGAGCCTGGGGCGTGCGCGTGTGGGCCACTCCGGCGAGGTGCAAGACGGCGTCGATCTCGCGGCAGCAGCCGCGCAAAGAGGCGCTCTCGGCGAGGTCCGCCTGCCACCAATCACCCGCTTGCATGCGCCGCCCGAGGCCGCGCACGGACACCCCGGAATCGGCCAGCGCCGCAACCAGCGCACGCCCGATGAACCCGGAAGCGCCCGTCACCAGCACGCGCATAAGCCTCGCCCCGAATCCCCGTCAACCGCAAGACGTCGCCGTGCCGGTTGCCTGCACGCACTGAAAGAACGCGTGCGTGCGCGCAAGCTCGGCAAAGCGGCCCACGGCCGTGATGCGCCCCCCTTCGAGCAACACCACCTGGTCGCAATGCGCGATGGTGGTCAGGCGATGGGCGATCACGATCATGGTCTTGCGGCCGGCCAGGCCCGCGATCGCGGCCGTCAATTCCGCCTCTGTCGGCCCGTCGAGAGAGGCCTTGGCCTCGTCCAGGACCAAAATGTCCGGGTCGTGATACAACGCGCGCGCGATCCCCAACCGTTGGCGCTGCCCGCCGGACAGGCGCACGCCGCGCTCGCCGATCTCGGTTAAAAGCCCCGCCGGCAGGGTCGCAACGAACTCCGCGAGTTGTGCCGTGGCGAGCGCCCGGCCTACGGCCTCCTCGTCGATCGCATCCCGCGCCACCCCGAAGGCCACATTCGCGGCCACGGTGTCATCGGCGAGATAGATCTGCTGGGGCACGTAGCCGATGCGCCGCCGCCAGGCCTTGACGGTCGCCGCCCCGAGCGGCTGGCCATCGACCAGCAAGGCCCCGCCCTCGCCCTGCAACAGGCCGAGGACCAGATCGGCGAGCGTGCTCTTGCCGGCCCCCGAGGGCCCGACGAACCCGACCGATGTCCCCTTGGCGATGCGGATGTCGATGCGATCGAGCGCCTTGGATGCCCCTCCCGGATAGGCGTAACTCAGGCCGCGCAGATGGATCTCGCGCGTGAAGGCCAGGGCCTGCTCGGCGTCCGCCGGGTCCTCCGGGCCTTCGATGTCGGCGAGCGCCGTGGCCACGATGTCCACCGTCGGGCGGTTGTAGCGGATGGTCATGGCGGCGTTCAGGATCTTGGTGAACGACGGCATGAGCCGGAACACGGCCATCGCGTACATGGCCATGAGCGGCACCGCCGCCTCCGGCTGCCGCAGGATCCATTCCGCGTACAAGAGGATGAACACGAGCCCGGCAAACGCCAGCGCCTCGACCGCGAGCCGCGGCATGTGGACCGTGACGAGTTGGGACGCGCTCACGTCGCGATACCGCCGGGTCGCATCCTCGTGTTCGGCGACCAAGGCCTCCTGGCGTCCGAGGACCGTCAGGTCCTTGATGGCCGAAAGCCCGGTCGCAGCGCACCGGTACATGCGCGTCAAAGCCGCCTGCCGCTCGCGCCCCAGGCGATCGTTGCGCGCGCGCGTGGCGCGAAAGATCGTGCCGAAGGCCAGCGCCAGGATGGCGCCGATCCCGATCGTGAGCCCGATGTTCACGACCATCAGCAAGGCCAGTACGGCGAGCGCGACGATCGACTCGCTCACGAGCTGGAGGCCCGGCAACAAGACCCCGTCCGTCAAAATCGGCACCTCACCACGCACGTTTTTCAGAAGGTCGGTGCTGTTGTTCTGTAGATGGAAGCTATAAGGCGCCGCCATGTAGCCACGCAAGAGGCGATCGGAGAAGGTCTTCTGGAGGCCGAACACGAATCGGAACTGGCGGCGGTAGCCGTAAGAGACCACGAGCGCCTTGACCCCGATGACCGCCAGCAACAAGAACGCGAGGAACACGGCGAACCCGCCGGCCGAGGAGACGCCCAGAACGGATTCCACCGGGCGCGCCGCGGGCGACGCCAGGACTCGGTGCGGATCGACGAGAAACATCGCCACCGGCAGCACCACGCCCACGCCCAGCATCTCGAACAAGGACACGACGATCATGAGCAGGAACACGGCCAGGGATTCGCGCCGCACGTCCGGCCCCATGAGTCGCCATAACGCTCTCAGCATCTCCTCCTCCTCAAGACGGCTCGTCCCACGGGCGGGGTCTCGTGCCCGTCTTTCAGCCCGCGCCCGTCTCCTCGCGGCGATAGCGATCCGCGAAGCGCACGATGTCGTCCTCCCCGAGGTAACTCCCGGACTGCACCTCGATGATCTCGAGCGGAATGAGGCCCGGATTGTCCAAGCGGTGGCGCACCCCGAGCGGGATGTAGGCCGACTGGTTCTCGCTCAACAGGAATTCCTCGTCCCCGCGCGTAATGCGCGCCGTGCCGCGCACCACCACCCAGTGCTCGGCGCGGTGGTGGTGCATTTGCAGGGACAAGGCGGCCCCGGGGCGCACCATCAGGCGCTTGACCTGAAAACGCGGCCCGTGGTCCACGGTCTCATAAAAACCCCACGGCCGCCACACCCGGCTCGGGGTCAGGCACTCGCGCCGGCCCCTGTCCTTGAGTCGCGCGACCAAGTCCTTCACCGATTGCGAGGACCGGCGATCGGCCACGAGCACCGCGTCCTTGGTCTCGATGACGATCAGATCCCGGACCCCGAGGGCCGCCAGCAGCCGGCCCTCGGCGATCAAAAGGTTGTCATGGGCATCGAGCGCCACCACGTCCCCGCGCGCGACGTTCCCGTCCGCGTCCCGGGCCCCGAGATCCCACAGCGCCCCAAAGGCCCCGACGTCCGACCAACCGGCCGCGAGCGGCACGACCGAGCCCACCGCCGTGTGCTCCATCACCGCGTAGTCGATCGACTCGCCCGGACAGGTCCTGAAGGTGCTATCGATATGCACGAAATCGCCGTCCTCGCGACTGTGTCCGAACGCGCGCTCACAGGCCGCGAGGATGTCGGGGCGGTGGCGCCCGAGTTCCTGAAGCCACACGCGCGCGGCCACCAAAAACACGCCGCTGTTCCAAAGACAATCCCCGGACGCCGCGAGCGCTTGCGCGCGCTCGGCATCCGGCTTCTCGATGAACTCCTGGATCTCGTCGTCGGCGCCGCGGCGGATGTAGCCGTAACCGGTCTCGGCGCGGTCCGGGACCACCCCGAACGTCACCAGACGACCCGCGAGCGCCTTCGGCAGCGCGCCCGTGACCGCCGCCCGGAAGGCCTCTTCGTTTTGCACCGCGTGATCCGCCGGCATCGCGAGGAGCACGGCCTCGGGGTCCGTCGCCAGGACCCTGAGCGCCGCGAGCGTGAGCGCGGGCGCGGTGTTGCGCCCCTCGGGCTCGAGCAGCAAGGTACACGGCATCCTGCCGATTTCCCGCATCTGCTCGGCGATCAGGAACCGGTACTCGCGGTTCCCGACGATCACCGGCGGGGCCACCTCCGGCACCGTCTCCAGGCGCAGAGCGGTGTCCTGCAAAAGCGTGCGCCCGGAGAGCAGCGCGAGCAATTGCTTCGGGTGCTGGTCGCGCGAGAGCGGCCACAAACGGCTGCCGTTCCCCCCGCACAAGATGACCGGATGGAGACTCATACGGGGGCCTTCGCATCCTCGTGACCCGCGGACCACAGGCGCGCCACGTACCGGCCGACGCCTTCCTCGACGCTCGCAAGCGGCGCGTCATACCCGATCGCGCGCAGCGCGCCGATATTCGCCTCGGTGAAGCTTTGATACTTGCCCACCAACGCCTCGGGAAACGGGATGTACACGAGGATGCCGCGCTTGCGCAGTTCCTCGGTATCGAGGGCCTCCTCGCCGCGATGCCGGCGCACCGCGTTCACGGTCGCCGTAGCGACATCGTTGAAGCTTTGCGCGCGGCCCGTGCCGATATTGAAGATCCCGCTCGCGCGCGGGTGGTCGAGACAATACAGGTTGATCTTGACGACGTCCTCGACCGACACGAAGTCCCGGCGCTGCTCCCCGGGCCCGTATCCCCCGCTCCCCTCGAACAGCCGCAGCTGCCCGGTCGTGAGGTATTGATGGAAAAAATGGTAGGCGACGGAGGCCATGCGCCCCTTATGCTGCTCGCGCGGCCCGTAGACGTTGAAGTATCGAAAGCCCGCCACCTGGCAGGCGCAGCGGCGGCGGCGCACGTATTGATCGAACAGAAACTTCGAGTACCCGTACACGTTGAGCGGCGCCTCGACCTCACGCCGCTCCTCGAACACCCGGCCGGCCCCGTAGACCGAGGCCGATGACGCGTACAGGAACTGGGCGCGCTCGCGCTCGCAATACGCGAGCAACGCCTTGCTGTAGTCATAGTTGTTGCGCATCATGTAGAGGCCGTCGTGGTTCATCGTATCCGAACACGCGCCCTCGTGAAAAATCGCCTTGACGCGCCCATAGCGCCCGCTCTCGAGCGCCGCGAGGAAATCGCGCTTGTCGCAGTAATCCGCGATCTCGCAATCCGTCAGATTGCGAAACTTGTCGCCCTGCTCGAGATTGTCCACGACGATCACGTCGTCATAACCGCGTTCGTTCAAGCCCTTGACGATGTTGGCGCCGATGAAGCCCGCGCCCCCTGTGACGACGATCATGCTGAATGCTCCTCTTCGCGCAGTATCGTGACGAGTTCGGAAAGCGGCACGGCGACCGCGCCTAAATGCCCCACGACGATGCCGGCCGCCGCGTTCGCGATCTGGATGGCCTCGTCGAGACTCGCGTTGACAGCGAGCGCCGCGCCGATCATCGCGATCACGGTGTCGCCCGCGCCCGTGACATCGTAAACCTCATGCGCGCGCGCGGCCACATGGGTACGCCCGCCCTCGCGGGTGAAAAGCGTCATCCCCTCCTCGCTGCGCGTCACGAGCAAGGCGTCGATCGCGCACTCGGCGATGAGGGCGCGCGCCCGGCGCTCGAGATCCGCCTCGTCCCGAAACCGCCCCGCGACCTGCTCGAACTCCTTGCGGTTGGGGGTAATGAGGGTGGCGCCGCAATAGGCGCTGTAGTCATCGCCCTTCGGGTCGACCACCACCGGGACACCGGCGGCGCGCCCCTGGGACACGATGTCGCGCACATGGCCAAGCCCGCCCTTGCCGTAATCGGAGACCACCACCGCCCCGACGCGCCCAAGCACCTCGCGGTAGGCGTCGAGGAGTTGGCGACAGCCGTCGGGGGTCGTCTGGGTCTCGAAGTCGATGCGGATCAGCTGCTGGTTGCGCGAGACCACGCGCAGCTTCACGGTGGTGTTGACGAGCGCGTCGCGCACGAGATGCGCCTCGACGCGGCAGTCGCGCAGGAGCGCGCTCAGGGTCTCGGCGGGGGCGTCGTTGCCGCACAAACCGAGGAGGTCGCAGCGCGCCCCGAGTCCCGCGACGTTGCGCGCGACGTTGGCGGCCCCCCCGGGCCGCTCCTCCGAGCGGCCGACGGCGATCACCGGCACCGGGGCCTCGGGCGAGATGCGCTCGACGTCCCCGTACCAGTAGCGATCGAGCATGACATCGCCCACCACCGCCACTTGGGCTTTCGCCATGCGCGCCAAGACCTCGCCCAGTCTCCCCACTGTCATTCCCCTTTGCGGTGCGCCGCCCGTGCGCAGGCCTCGAGGGCCGCGGCCGGATCCGGCGCCTGGGTGATCGGGCGCCCGATCACCAGATAACGGGCGCCGGCGGCGAGCGCCTCGCCGATATCCGCGGTCCGCCTTTGGTCGTCCGCCGGGGTTCCCGGTGGGCGGATGCCGGGCGTCACGAGCATGAAGGCGTCGCCCGCGAGATCCGCAAGGAGCGGGGCCTCGTGCGCCGAGCAGACGACGCCGTCAAGGCCGACATCCCGGCACATCCGCGCGAGCGCCTGCGTGCGCGCCGGCGCCGACCCGAGCCCCAATTCAGCGAGCTCGTGTTCACTATGGCTCGTCAGCACGGTGACACCGATCAGGTGCGCAAGGCCGAGCGGCAACGCCGCGCGCGCGGCCGCGAGCATGCGCGGGCCGCCCAAGGCATGGACGTTGACCATCCACACCCCGAGATCACAGGCGCTCCGGCACGCGCGCGCGACCGTATGCGGGATATCGTGAAACTTGAGATCCAAAAAGACCTCGAAACCCAGGCTTTTGAGGCCCGCGACGACCGACGGGCCCGCGGCCGTGAAGAGTTCGGAACCGACCTTCACGCGGCAGCGCGCCGGATCGAGTTTTTGCGCGAGCGCGAGCGCCTCGCGCGCGCCCGGATAATCCAGGGCCACGATCACGGCGGGGTCAGTGCGCGGCATGGTCCTCTCCTGAGGGCATCATCGTATTCCACCCATGGCATCCGGGGCACTGCCAGTATAAGGATTGGGCGGCAAAACCGCACTCATGGCACCGGTAACGGCGCCGCGCACCCACGATGCGCTCGATGATCCCCTTCAGGATCACGAGATCCTCGCGTGCCGGCCCCGAGGCCTGCGCGATATGGAGCCCGATGAGGCGATTCAAGCCGAGCACCGAGGGTTTGCGGCGCAGCCACGTCACGACGAAGGCCTCCGCCTCGCGCACCCCCTTGTGGCGTTCCACGACGTCGGCGAGCGCCAGCATGAGCGACACGTCCGGGTGCCGGTTCAGGGCCTGCTCGAAAAAGCGGTACAGCCCCTCCTCGTCCCCCAGGGCCTGGAAACTGCGCGCGAGCGGCTCCGCGACCTCGCCCAAATACACCACGTTCTGGCTCTCGACGCGCCGCCAGGCGCGAATCGCCTCCTTGTGGCGGCCGAGCGCCGCCTCCACGTTGCCGAGCACGATGCTCGCGCGCACACAGCCGCGGTCGCTTTGGAGCGCGCGCCGCGCCTCCTCGCGCGCGCCATCGTAGTCGCTCCGGCCGTACGCCTCCTCGGCGAGCTCGCAATAGTACTGGGCGATGACATCGGCGAACCCGGGGCCGCCGGCGCGCCCCAGGCGCCGGCATACGCTGATGGCCTTTTCCCAGTCCCGCTCCTGCTGGTAGATGTGCATCAGGAGCTTGAGCGCCTCTTGGTTGTGAAGGCGGATTTCGGCGAGTTCCAGGAACAGGTTCTCGGCACGATCCAGAAGCCCGGCCTTCAGGTAGTCCTGTCCGAGCTCGAGGAGCGCGCGCGCGCGCTGATTGCGGTCGAGCGCCGGGCGCGCAATGATGTTCTGATGCACGCGGATCGCGCGCTCCACCTCGCCGCGCCGCCGGAACAGGCTCCCGAGCGCAAGATGGGTTTCGACCGTTTCGGAATTCACCTCGAGAACCTTGATGAAGATCTCGATGGCCTTGTCGGCCTGTTCATTCAGCAGGAAATTGAGGCCCTTGAAGTAGGCGCTCGGGAGGTCTTTGCGCGCATCCTGGCGCTTGTGGTCGTAACGGCCGGCCAGCCAGCCCGAACCTGCGGCCAGCGGGAGCAACAACCAGATGAGAACCGAGGCATGCTCAAAGAACATCTTTGATCGGAAGCGCCCGCAGGTTCGACACCTCCTGTTCCATGTGGCGCACCTGCTTGCGCGCAGTGTACAGATCGCGGCGCAGGCGTACGACCCGGTTCAGGCCCGCGAGGAATCCGAGGATCATGCCCGTAGTCAGGGTCACCAACAGCACCAGCGCGAGCGGGGCATGCCACGCAAGCCCGCCGTAGTAGCGCAGGGTGACGATGGTCGCGTTCTTGTAAGCAAACCCCAAGCCGAAAAACACCACGAGGACTGCGGTCAAGCCATACAGTAGGCGCTTCATGCGAGCTTGCCCCCTTCAAAAAAAACGGCACGGGGCGCTCCCATGCCGCTCTTTCGTCATTGTCCCACCGCGCACGGGCCTTTTTCTACAGGTCGACCCGCTCCCGAAGCTCCTTGCCGGGCTTGAAATGAGGCACCCGCCGATCGGGCACGGCGACGCTCGTCCCGGTCTTGGGATTGCGGCCGATGCGCGCCGAGCGATAGTGCAGGGAAAAGCTGCCGAAGCCCCGGACCTCGATCCGCTCGCCCGATGCGAGCGCCGACGACATTCTCTCCAACACGCCCTTCACCGCGAGTTCGACGTCGCGTTGATCGAGCTGCGGCTGGGTCGCCGCCAGACACTGTATGAGTTCCGATTTTGTCACGCGCCTGCCCTCCCGTCACTCCTTCTGGCCGAGCTTTTCTTTCAGCTTGTCGCCCAACGTGGAGGTCGTCACCGTGGCCTTGCGCGTATACTCCTGGACCGCCTCGTTCTCGCGCTCCAGATCCTTCGCGCGCACCGACAGCGTGATCTTGCGATTCTTGCGGTCGATGGTCATGATCTTGGCTTCGATCGTATCCCCTTCCTTGGCGACCGTGCGCGCGTCCTCGACGCGATCCCGGGCGATCTCCGAAGCCCTGAGGTAGCCCTCGATATCCTCGGCCAGCCGCACCGTGACGCCCTTGGCGTCGACCGCCGTCACGACCCCAGAGACCACAGCCCCCTTGCCGTGCTCGGCGCAGTAGTTCGTGAACGGGTCGCCTTCCATCTGTTTCACGCCGAGCGAAATGCGCTCGCGCTCCGGGTCGACCGCCAGCACCATCGCCTCGAGCTCATCGCCCTTCTTCAGGTCGCGCACCGCCTCTTCGCCGGCGCGCGTCCACGAGAGATCCGTCAGATGGATCAAACCGTCGATGCCGCCCTCGAGGCCCACGAAGACCCCGAAATCGGTGATCGACTTGATCTGACCGCGGACCAGGTCGCCCTTGTTGTGGGTGGCCGCGAACTCCTCCCAGGGATTGGGCTG
>DAHWKH010000134.1 GCA_027343725.1 Acidiferrobacteraceae bacterium | reverse complement strand
ACGCCACGGGCACGTGGGTGTTGTCGCTCGACGCCGACGAATATTTGACGCAAGAGGCTCAGACCGAGATTCAGGCGGTGTTGGCGTCGGAGCCGGGGGCGGATGCCTTCCGCATGCCGCGCCTGTCCCGTTATTGTGGCCGCTTCATGTACCATGGAGGTTGGTATCCGGATTATGTGACGCGCCTCTTCCGACGCGGGCGGGCGCGCTTTAGCGACGACCTCGTCCACGAGCGCCTCCTGGTCTCCGGCCCCGTCGAGACGCTTCGCGAGCCGCTGCGTCACGAGACCTATCGGGATCTGGAGGAGGTGCTTCGCAAGGTCGACAACTATTCATCGGCTGGCGCGGCCATGGGGGCGCAGGGCGGCGAGCGGGGCGGGGTGGCGCAGGCGCTTGCGCATGGCCTGTGGTCGTTCGTACGCACCTACTTCGTCAAAGGGGGGTTGCTGGACGGCGCCGAAGGCCTGATGCTCGCCATATCCAATGCCGAAACCACCTACTATAAGTACATGAAGCTGTGGCTCCTCAGGAAACAACGGGATCGGGCCGGCGAATTGTCCAGAAAATGAGGTTCGTGGCCCGGCTTCGTTGCCAGGCGCTAAGGTAAGCGCATGCATGTCCTCCTCGTCAAGACCTCGTCGCTCGGCGATGTCGTTCACAATCTCCCGATGGTCACGGATATGGCCGCCATGCGGCCCGATATCGTCATCGACTGGCTCGTGGAGCCTTCCTTCGCCGATATTCCGGCGATGCACCCGGCGATCCGTTCGGTGATACCGGCGGACATCCGGCGCTGGCTGCGCGCGCCCTGGGACCGGGAGACATGGCGGGGGGTGAGGGGATTGCGCGCGCGGCTTGGGGAGGCGCGCTATGACCTGATCCTCGACACCCAGGGTCTGGTGAAGAGCGCGCTCATCGCGCGACTCGCCCGGGGACCGCTCTACGGCCCGGATCGGCGGTCGGCGCGCGAGCCCCTGGCGGCGGCCTTCTATACCCATGGCCTTGCCATGAACTGGGATCGCCATGCGGTGTGGCGTAACCGCATGCTCGGGGCCGGTGCGCTGGGTTACGGGCTCCCCGAGACTGCACCGGATTACGGGCTGGCCATGCCCCCTGCGGGCGACACCGGCAAGCCCGTGTGCGTCGCCTTCCATGCCACCAGCCGGGCCTCGAAGCTCTGGCCCCCCGGGCATTGGGTGACGCTCGGCAAGGCGCTTTGCCAGCGGGGCTTCCGCATCCTGCTGCCGTCGGGAAACGCCCGCGAGCAGGCCGCCGCCCTGGAGATCGCCACGGCGATCGGGGACGGGGCCCAGGCGCTGCCACGTACCGGCATACGGGAACTCGCCAGCGTGATCGCGGGGGCGCGGATGACGGTGGGCGTGGATACCGGCCTTCTGCACCTCGCCGTGGCCCTGGGGCGGCCGACGGTCGGGATCTTTCGTGACAGCGACCCGGCCCAGACGGGGGTGCTGGCGCGCGACGCGATCGATCTCGGCGGCTTCCGGTCCTGCCCGACGGCAGACGAGGTGCTGGCGGCGCTCGCCCGGCTGGGGCTGGGAGAGGCGGCATGAGCTGGTACACGCTCATTGCGCGCCTCTTGCTGCCACTTGCGCTCCTGCGACTCTGGTGGCGTTCGCGTCACGACGCGGACTACGCGCCGCGCTGGGCGGAGCGCCTGGGATATGGGGAGCCGCTCGCCGGGGCACCGATCTGGGTGCATGCGGTATCGGTGGGCGAGACGCGTGCCGCCGCGCCCCTGATTCGCGCACTCCTCGACGAGCACCCGGATGCCCCATTACTGATCACCACCACGACGCTGACGGGGGCGGCGCAGGTAGCCATGCTGTTTGGCGACAGCGTGATCCATCGCTTCGCGCCCTTCGATCTGCCGGGAGCGGTGGCACGTTTTCTCGACAGGACCCGGCCGCGCGTCGCCATCATTCTGGAGACCGAGATCTGGCCGCAGCTCTTTACGGCCCTTGAGCGGCGCCACATCCCCGTGTTTCTCGCCAATGTGCGATTATCCGAACGGTCCCGCCGGCGCTACCGGCGCGTCCCGCGACTGATCGCCCGGACCCTGGCGATACCGGCCGTGATCGCCGCCCAGTCGGCGGCGGATGCCGCGCGCCTGCGCACCTTGGGCGCCCCCGCCGCCCGGGTGCACGTGACCGGCAACATGAAGTTCGAGCTGTCGCCGACGGCCGGCCTGCGCGAGGCGTCCCAGGCCCTGAGGCTCGCCTGGGGCGACCGGCCGGTATGGGTCGCCGCCAGCACCCACCAGGGCGAGGAGGAGACCGTGCTCGGCGCCTACAGGGTTTTGAGGGAAGGTTTCCCGCACCTCTTGCTGGTGCTGGTCCCGCGGCACCCCGAGCGCTTCGAATCGGTGGGCCGGCTCGCGCGGGCGGAGGGCATGGCGGTGGTGGCGCGCAGCACAGGCCTTCCGGTAAGCGCCACGACGCAGGTGCTGTTGGGAGACACCATGGGGGAGCTCATGCTGTTCTTCGCGGCCAGCGACTGCGCCTTCATCGGCGGCTCGCTGGTCGACACCGGAGGACACAACCCGCTCGAGGCCCTGGCCTTAGGGGTCCCCGTGATCTTCGGCCCACACATGTTCAACTTCGATGAGATCGCGCAACTCACATTGCAGGCCGGCGCCGGGATCCGGGTCGCCGATGAGGACGGCCTGATCGCGGCCGCACGGATCTATCTTGGCGATGCGCGGCTACGGCAG
>DAHWKH010000070.1 GCA_027343725.1 Acidiferrobacteraceae bacterium | reverse complement strand
GGGCACCAGGATGTTCATGAACCCCGTCAGGATGGGGGTCACCGCGAACAGGATCATGATCGTCCCATGGGAGCTGTAGATCTGCCCGAAATGAAACGGCGGCAGATAGCCGTGCAGCGCCCCGAGGAAGCCCGCGGATCGCGGGCCGACGGCCATGACCTGCTGGGTCCGGATCATGACCGCGTCGATGAAACCGCGAAAAAGCATCACGAGCCCGAGCACCGTGTACATCACGCCGATCTTCTTGTGATCGAGGCTCGTCAGCCACTCCTTCCAGAGCGTGCGCCATTGATGGAACGCGGTGAGCGCCCACACGATCGTCCCGGCCACCAGCACCACGAAGACGAAGGCCCCGATGATGATGGGATTCTTGAACGGGATTTCGTGCGCGGACAGCCGGCCGTAGAGCGGGTTCCAGGGTCCTTGCAGGGGAACGAGCATCACGCGCCCTCAGTAGATCACGCGGGTTTTGTACAGAGGCCGCGTCATGTTTTCGGTCATGCGCAGGGGCGTTGGATAAACGCGCCCCAGCATCACGGATTGGATGACGTGGTCGAACAGGCCTTTTTGGACGTGCGAGAACACCCGCGGGGCCTCGGCGAGATTGATCGTCGGGCGCGCGAAGCGCTGAAAGCGCGCGTCGCTCAAATGCGCGGGTGCCGCCCGGGCGGTGCGCACCCAGGCGCTAAAGGCATGCGCCGAGAGGACGTGCACCGCGAATCCCATCCACGAGAAGCCCCCGCCGCTGTAATTGGCGGAATAGCCCCGAAACGTCCCTCGGGTCCCGGCGATCAGGGCCTGCTTTGTGCGCATGCCGGGCATGATGTCGATTTCGCCGACGAGTTGCGGAATCAAGAAATCGTTGACGACAGTGGTGGAGGTGAGCCGAAAGTGCACGGGCGTATGGACCGGGATCACGAGTTCATCGCCGAGGGCGACGTGCTGTCGGGGGTAGATGAAAAGCCACTGCCAATCGGTCGTGATGACATCGATCGGCAGCTCGGGCCCGGGGCGCACGCTCTTGTGGGGCCCCGGGTAGGGCGCGAAATGGCTCGCGCGCCCGGCGGTGGCCGGGGGCGTGTGATGGCGCGCCAGGGATTTCGGGATCGCCGTGGGGTCGTAGGGGTTCGCCTCGAAGACCCCATGGTAGGAGAAGTAGGTCAGAAGGCCGACGGTCGCCAGCGGCACGCCCCACATGAGGACCTCGAGGACGGGCTGTCTGCGGAAATGCGGGTCGTAACGCCCGCCCCGGGCCTTGCGGTAGCGCACGAGAAAGACCGCGGCGATCACGAGCACCGGCGCGATGATCGTCATCATGATCGCGAAATCGATGAGCGTGTAGTGGAACTCGGCGGCCGATACCGCCCCTTTGGGGTGGAACATCCACACCGAGCGGCTCGCACACCCGCTGAGGGCCCAGGGGATGGCGAGGAGCGCTACGCGCGCGCGCCGCCCTATCGGGGAAAGGCGCGGGGATCCCGTGGGGGTGGGCCTGCCGGGCCTGGGCCCGGCGCTCGACCAAGCCTCGCCGGGACCCTCAACGGGCGCACTCGTCGTTTGGTGGGTCATGGCGTCATTATGACGAGGCGGACGGGTCACGCGATCCGGCCAAAGCAAGGTGGAGGAGAGGCGAGCCGGACATTCGGCGCGCGGGCAAGAGGACGATCGGTTCGGGACGCCCGAAGCGGATGAGGCGCGCTTGACCTGATAGTGGACTATAAGGTGTAGACTTCGGGCCATGGACACACTCACCATCGGGGTGCTCGCGAAACAGGCCGGGGTCGCACCGGGGACGCTGCGCTACTACGAGCGCGTGGGCCTCTTGGCGCCCGCCGCGCGCAGCCTCTCGGGGTACAGGCTCTATCCCCGCGAGGAGATCAAGCGGCTGCGTTTCATCCGCCGCGCCCAGGAACTCGGGTTTTCGCTCGAGGAGGTCGCGCTCCTTTTGCGCTTGCATGCCGATAGCGCCGCGCGCGCCCGCGACGTCAAAACGCTCGCCGAGGAAAAGATCGCGGATATCGAGCGGCGCATCCGGGATCTGACCCGTATGAAGGAGGGGCTGAACGCCCTCTCGCGGACATGCGACGGCACCGGTCCGGCGGCGACCTGTCCGATCCTGGCGGCCTTGAACGCGGACCAAAACCACGGGGACTGACATGGCCGATGCCCACAAAGCCGAGATCGAGTTCGACGTGCAAGGCATGAGCTGCGCCTCGTGTGTCGCGCGTGTCGAGAAGGCCATTCAGACCTTGCCGGGGGCGGAGACGGTGAACGTGAATCTCGCCACCGAGCGCGCCCGGCTGCGCTACGACCCGGCACTCCTCACCTCGGCGCGCATCGCCGAGGCGGTGGCCCAGCGCGGTTATGTGCCGCATGTGGCGGAGATGGAGGCGATGGTGGAGGGCATGAGCTGCGCCTCGTGCGTTGCGCGCATCGAGCGTGCCTTGAAGGCCTTGCCGGGTGTGCTCGAGGCCCACGTGAATCTCGCCACCGAGCGCGCGCGTGTGCGTTATCTCGCCCCGGGAGTCGGGGCGGACGAGGTCTTGCGGGCGATCCGCGGCGCGGGTTACGAGGCGCGCGCGATCGCGGGCGAGAACGAGGCGCGTGAGGAACCCCGGCGGCAGGCCCTGCGCGCCTTGCGCCGCGACCTCCTGCGGGCGTTCTTCCTGACCCTCCCGGTACTGATCCTGTCCATGGGCCCTGTGTTCCTGCCCGGATGGCGGGCGGCGCTTTTGGCGCTTGCGCCGTTTGCGGTGTGGGCCGGGCTCGAGGCCGCCTTGACGACCGTCGTGTTGTTCGGGCCGGGGCGGCGCTTCTTTTATCCCGGTTTTATGGCCTACCGCCATCTCTCCCCGGATATGAACAGCCTCGTGATGACGGGAACCGGAGCCGCGTGGCTTTATAGCCTCCTCGTGTGGCTCGTGCCGCAGGTGTTTCCGGCGACCGCCCGGCACCTCTATTTCGATTCGGCGGCGGTCATCATCACCGTGATCCTGCTCGGAAAGTATCTCGAGGAGGTCGCCAAGGGCCGCGCGGGGTCGGCGATTCAAGGGCTCGCCGGCCTGCAGGCGAAGACCGCGCGCAGGCGCGTTGGGCAGGACGAAGACGATGTTCCGCTCAGCGCCTTGCAGCGCGGGGACATCGTGATCGTGAGGCCCGGGGAGCGGGTGCCGGTGGATGGGCGGGTGCAAGACGGTGACAGTTACGTCGATGAGGCGATGCTCACGGGCGAACCCATGCCGGTCGCCAAACGCCCCGGGGATCGCGTCGTAGGGGGTTCGTTGAACCAGCACGGCCTGTTGGCCGTCGAGGTCGATGCGCTCGGGCGCGAGAGCGTGCTCGAGCGCATCATCCGACTCGTCGAGCGCGCGCAGGGATCGAAGCTCCCGATTCAACGCCTGGCCGATCGCGTGGTGCGGGTTTTCACGCCGCTCGTGTTGTTTCTCGCGACCTGCACCTTTTTCGGCTGGTGGGCGTTCGGACCCTCACCGGCCTTGTCTCTCGCGCTCGTGAGCGCGGTCGCAGTCCTAGTCGTCGCCTGCCCTTGCGCCATGGGTCTTGCGACACCGGCGGCAGTCGTAGTGGGCACGGGGCGCGCGGCGCAACTCGGCGTCTTCTTTCGCGAAGGGGCGGCGCTCGAGACCTTGAGTCACGTCGACACCGTGGTCTTCGACAAGACCGGGACCTTGACGGTCGGGCGCGCACAACTCACCGATGTGGTGACGCGCGACCTTTCCCGCCGGGATGTCCTCGCGTGGGCCGCGAGCGTCGAAGCCGGAAGCGAGCACCCCCTGGCGCGCGCGATCGTTGCCGCGGCGGGCGAGGAGGATATAGCCCCCGCGCCGGTCCAGGACTTCGCGGTCCTTCCGGGGTACGGCGTGCAGGCGACACTCTCAGGCGAGCCCATCCGATTAGGCGCGCGGCGGCTCATGGCCCGCTCGGGGATTGCGACCGCGGACTGGGACGAGGCGGCCGAGGCGCTCGCGCGTGCCGGCAAGACGGCCGTGTTCCTGGCGCGCGGCCAGGCGGTCGCGGCCCTTCTGGCAGTCACCGACCCCGTGCGTCCCGAGGCACAAGCGGTGGTCGCCGCCCTGCAAGAGCGGCGTCTGTCGGTCGCGATGATCACGGGGGATACGACGGCCGCCGCGGCCGCCGTGGGCGCGGCCCTCGGCATTACCGATTGGCACGCGGAGACCCTCCCCGAGGACAAGGCGCGGGCCGTGGAGGCCTGGCAGCGCCAGGGTCTGCGGGTCGCGTTCGTGGGCGATGGCATCAACGACGCCCCGGCCCTGGCCCAGGCGGACGTCGGGATCGCGGTGGCAAGCGGCACCGACATCGCGATCGCCGCAGCCGCGGTGACCGTGAGCGGCTGGATCGGCGGGGTCGCGACGGCCGTGGATCTCGCGCGCCGTACGATGGCGACGATCCGCGGCAACCTGTTCTGGGCGTTCTTCTACAACATCCTTTTGATACCGCTGGCAGCCGGGGCCTTCTACCCCTCCTGGGGCATCCAATTGAATCCCATGCTTGCGGGGCTCGCCATGGGATTCTCGAGCGTCTTCGTGCTCAGCAACAGCTTGCGCCTACGGCGGGCCCGGGGCCCGCGCCTGAAGGTGCGCGCCCAGGCCGCGGAGCCCGGCCAACCGGCGGGTCACACGATTCTTGTCGAAAGGAGGACGTCATGAGTGAGATTACGTTACGCATCAAGGGCATGACCTGCGGTCACTGCGTGGCCGCCGTCACCCAGGCCTTGCAATCGGTGAACGGCGTCGAATCGGCGCAGGTGGATCTGGAGAAAGGGCGCGGTGTCGTGACAGGCACAGCACCTGCCGAGCGCCTGGTGGCGGCGGTGGAGGAGGAGGGTTACGAGGCCGAGGTCGCCTCCTGAACCGGTTCGAACGGAGCCTGTGGTTACGGATAGACTTTTTTGCTGAAGGAGAATCCCGATGCCAGACAGCGACGCCATGGATCTTGTCATCATTTTGATCACCGGGCCCGAGAACCCCAAACGCCTGCCCTCGGCATTCTTTCTGGCCTCGACGGCGGCCGCCAATGAGCAGAAGGTCTTGATCTATTTTACCGGGCCTGCGACCGAGCTCCTCAAAAAAGGGGTGGCGGAGACCGTCTACCCCCTGGAGGGCGGCAATAGCGTCGCCGATTTCATGAAACTTGCTGAAAACAACGGCGTGCGCATGATCGGGTGCGCGCAATCCTTGGATTTGAACGGCATGACTCGCGCCGATCTCGCGCGCGACCTGCCGCTTTTGACCCCCAGCGCGGCCCTCCCGTCCCTAGCACAGGCCGGGCGCGTATTGACTTGGTAGGACCCTCGAGGCGCGACGAGTACCGAAGGCACGACTATTCCCCATGCTGTCAACGCGGTCAGGGAATCGGTATGTCCTCCCGGTGCGCCACGCCGTTGCGGGCTGTGACAGGGAGATCTATGGTTCTATGAGCAGGAGAGGGTCTTGTCCTCTCAAGCGTATCCGCGATCCCGTTGTTGTGGCGCCCCGCGAGAGGCGGCACTCGCCTGTTCGCCCGTCGTGGCCAAAGGTTATCAGTTCGTGATAACTTATTGGCGTGAGTAAAAACCAGGATTCAGCGCTCGATGGGCTTCTGGATCTCGATGGGCAAGTTCGGTTGTCGAGCCAGCGGCAGGTCATTGGGTCAAGTTCGTGGTGACACGAGTACCGGTGTCTGCCGAGAAGCCACACGGCACTGATTATTCACTCACGCTCATGGCCGCGATGGTGAGCGCCTTGTCGCGTTCGACAACGCCCATCCCGTGAAAGGACAGAGTCGAGGAGATCCACAGGATCATCGGCACAGGCTCCGCACGGTCCGGCCCTACGAGTATTCGGATGCGACCACGCTGTTGGGAGATTTCTGGAACATGGTGGATGCCGTGCTGCGTGAACGAGGGGCATTGCCATGACTACGCTAAAAGTCGGTATTGCTAGCTACGAAGAGATGAAGGCCCGCACGTTGGCCGTGGCGCGCGGCGAACGCCGCGTCGAGGCGGACGAGCCGAAGGTGTGGTTCACCTCGACGGAATCGTTTGCCAAGATCCTCTCGGCCAGCAATCCAACGCTGCTGCGCTTGATTGTAGAGCGGATGCCTCAATCTCTGGAAGAGCTCGCAGACATGACGGGTCGCGCGAAGTCGAACCTGTCGCGCACCTTGCGGGCCATGGAGCAATATGGGCTGGTTCGACTAGAGCGCGGCGACAGAGGTCGGATCACGCCGAAGGTAATCTATGACCGTGTGGAATTGGATGTTCCGCTGATTTTCGAACGTAAGGCGGGCTGAAAAATGGGCAGGGGATACGCGTAAATCCCCGGGTCCGTGTGCCCCTGTTGGAAGCCTCGCGTCCAGGTCTCAAGACCCTATGTTCGACATGATTGTGGCCTATGCCGGTGAGGCGGATTACCCACGGGTCTCGGGACGCGCTATGGGCGCCATGGCCGGATGGAGGACCGGTTCCATTCCGGGCCCGAGGGAAATGCCGGCAGCGTTATGTCCATTGGTGCCCGAGGCCGGGGTCGAACCGGCATGACCTTGCGATCGAGGGATTTTAAGTCCCTTGCGTCTACCTGTTCCGCCACTCGGGCAAGGGCCAAAGACTAGAGCCTTGCCCGCCGAATGACAACGGGGGGCCCGGTCTCCGCGCAAAAAAAACCCCGGCCGGGCCGGGGCAAGGAGAGGAGAGGTTTTACTGGGCGGACTGATAGGCCCCGAGATCGTAGGAGCCGCTCGTCGGCCGCGCGACCCCATTGAAGTCATGGGTCACGGCGGGCAGCACGATGCCGGCGTTGATGGCGGGGCTGTTGGCGCTCAAGGTGAGCGTGGTCGTGCTCGCGTAGAGGGGATTCGCGACCACCGACTGTTTGTCGAGCCCGGTCGTCTGTTGCCACTTGCTAAAGGGCATGCCGTAGATGTTCTTGTCGTCCCACTCGAACGTGACGCCGTTCGGGTTGTAATACATGTTGTGGTTGATGTGGAGCGTCGCGTAGTCGGTCATGGCATGGGGCGCTATGACCTCCGTCGGCCGATTCGTCAGGTCGTAAACGATGTTGTTGCGGATATAGACATTGGTGGCCGCCTGATGGAGGGCCGACTCGTTCGAGATCATGATGCCGCCGTGACGGCTGATCGCGGTGTTGTAACACGAGTTGTTGTATAGGCTCGCGTTGTACGAGGAGGACTCGGCGAGGCAGGCGCTCTGGTCGTTGGTGATGACGTTGTTCTTGATGATGCTGTTGTAGGACTCGTAGGTCTTGCCGGGCAGGAGGTACTGCACGCCCGTGGACTCGCCGAGCATGATGCCGCGGCTGTAGATGTTGTTCAGGGCGTTGTCCTCGAAGGTGATATGGCCGGCGTTGCCCTTGCAGTAGAGGCCGATCGAGGCGATGTTGTCCACGGTGTTGTGGGCCACGAGCACGTTCTGGGCGCCGACCATGTCCACCCCCTGGGCGTTGCTGCCGGGGGCGGCGTTGTTGTTGTGGATGTGGTTGCCCCAGATCACGATGTTGTGGGCCGCCTGGACGAGCTTCACGAGGTCGTTATGGGCCCCGTAGATGTCGTTGTCGACGAGTTTCACGTCCGGGACCGAGATCTGCACCGTGTACTGCTGGGCGTTGGCGATGGTGAGGCCCTTGATCTCCCAGTAGGTGGGGACCGCCCCGCCGGTGTTGTAGAAGAACACGTCGTTCGAGGTGTTGCTGCCGTCGATCACGACCTTCTGGTTCTGGTAGGGCTCCATCACGATCCAGCCGTTGGCGCTCCCCGGGTGATCGATGGTGATCCCCCCGGGGTAGGTCCCGCCCAGGATCTCGATCGTGCCGCCGGGGCCCACCGCCTCGATGGCGTGCTGGATGGTGGCGAACGGCGTCTG
>DAHWKH010000123.1 GCA_027343725.1 Acidiferrobacteraceae bacterium | reverse complement strand
CGGTTCCAGCCCATGTGCGGCACCTTGATCCCGACAGGCGCATCCGGGGGCGCGGGGGCGAACAACCGGACACGGCCGGGCAGAACGCCGAGCCCGGCCACTCCGCCGCCTTCGTCGCTCCACTCATAGAGGGCTTGCAGGCCGAGACAGATACCGAGGAAGGGACGCTGCGCGAGCGCCTGCACGAGCGCGTCGCGCAATTCCCCGCTCAGCGAGGCCATGCAGGCCTTGATCGCCCCCTGCCCCGGAAACACGACGCGATCCGCGGCCGCCAGGGCGGATGCCTCGCGCGCGAGCACAACGCGCGCCTTGGGCGCCACGTGCTCCAAGGCCTTGGCCACCGACCGCAGGTTGCCCATCCCGTAATCCAGGACCGCGACCCGGGTCATGGGCGCCTACAAGCTCCCTTTGGTGGACGGGATCTGCGTCACGGCGCGCGCGTCCTGCTCGAGCGCCATCCGCAGCGCCCGACCCGCGGCCTTGAAGATCGTCTCCGCCACATGGTGGGCGTTGCGGCCCGCGATCACGTCCACGTGCACGGTGATGAGGGCGTGGTTGACGAGTCCGCGCAGAAACTCCTCGATCAGGTCGACATCGAAGTCGTTGACCCGGTCGCGCGCGAAACGCGCGCGGTAGAAGAGCCCCGGGCGGCCCGAAAGGTCCACGACCACGCGGCTCAAGGCCTCGTCGAGCGGCACGTAGGCGTGCCCATAGCGGCGCAGGCCGGCCTTGTTGCCCATCGCCTTCTGGAGCGCCTGACCGATGGTGATCCCCACGTCCTCGACCGTGTGATGGGCATCGACGCCGAGATCGCCTGCGGCCTCGACATTGAGGTCGATCAGGCCGTGGCGCGCCACCTGATCCAGCATGTGTTCGAAAAACGGCAGGCCGGTCTTGAGGCGCGACACGCCGCTGCCATCGATGGTCAAGGCCACGCTGACCTGGGTTTCCAGGGTATTTCTGACAACGCTCGCCGTACGCACAGAGGATCCTCGCGGGACTTTCGGGCCGCTCAAGCTTATAAGGCCTGTGACAAGGCTGCAAGAAACGCGGAATTTTCCTCCGGCGTGCCGACCGTGACGCGCAGGCAGCCGGCGAGCGCCGGGGATTGCGCGCTCAGGTCCTTGACCCAGATCCCGCGCTCCTTGAGGACCGCCAGGACATCGGCCGCGCGCGCCCTGTCGCCGACCCGAAACAGCAGAAAATTGGCAGCACTCGGCCACACCGTCACGCGCCGGGCCAGCGCCTCGTACAGACGCTCGCGCTCGTCCCGAATGCGTTGTGCCTGGGCCTCGAACACGTCCTGGTAGTCGAGGGCGAATTCCGCGGTCGCCACCGCCAGGGTGCTGACGTTATAGGGCAATCGCACCTTGTCGATCTCATCGATCCAGGCCGCATCGCCCGCGAGCCAGCCGAACCGCAACCCCGCAAGGCCCTGCTTCGAGAAGGTGCGCACGACCAGGAGCTGGGGGTGCGCGCCCAGGCGATCGATCACGCTCGCGCGCGCGAACGGATAGTAGGCCTCGTCGACAACGATCAGGGCATCCTCGAGCGCAAGCAACGCCTCGACCTCCGCGCGCTCGTAGAGGGTCCCGGTGGGATTGTTGGGATAGGCGAGGAACACGAGCGCCGGCGCGTGGCGTGTGAGCGCCGTCTTCAGGGCCTCGACGTCCAACCGAAAGTCCGGGGACAGCGGGACCCCGACGAACCGCCGGCCCAAGAGCGCCGCGATTTGTTCGTACATGACGAAGGTCGGCGTGGGCGCGACCACCGTCACCTCCGGGGACGTCGCCAGAAACATCGACTGGAGAATCTCGTCGGAGCCGTTGCCGAGCAAAACGCGCGCCGTCGGCGGGAGATCAAAGGTCCGCGCCAACCGCTCCTTCAGACGCTCGTACTCGCCGGGCGCGGGATAGCGATTGAGGGCGACATCCCGCAGCGCGTGCAGCCAGCGGTCGCGCACCTCGAGCGGCAGGCGGTAGGGGTTCTCCATGGCATCGAGCTTCACGGCCGGCTCGCCCGGGGGCACGTGATAAGCCGAGTGCCCACGGACCCCGGCGGCGATGTAACGCCCGATGTCAATCACGAATGCGGCACTCCGCCGAACGGGCGTGGGCGGTCAGGCCCTCGCCGCGCGCGAGCACGGACGCGGTCTTACCGAGGACGGACGCGGCCTTCTGCGGGCACTGGATCACGCTCGTCCGCTTCTGGAAATCGTAGACGCCAAGCGGCGAACTGAAGCGTGCGCTCCCGGACGTCGGCAGTACGTGGTTCGGTCCGGCGCAGTAATCGCCGAGCGACTCGGCCGTATACCGCCCGACGAAGATCGCGCCCGCGTGCCGTACGCGATCCACCCAGGCCTCGGCGTCGTCCCAGGACAACTCCAGGTGCTCGGGCGCGACCTCGTTGACGAGGTCGATCGCCTCCTCGAGAGACCGTACCGTGATCAAGGCCCCGTGGTGTGCGAGCGACGCGGCGATGATCTCGCGCCGTTCCATCTGCGGCAAAAGCCGCCGGATGGCATCCCCCACGGCCTCCACGAAGGCCGCATCGGGCGTGAACAACAGCGCCTGCGCGCCCTCGTCGTGCTCGGCTTGCGCGAACAGGTCGTAGGCGATCCAGGTCGGGTCCGTGCCGCCGTCACAGACGATGGCGATCTCCGACGGACCGGCGATCATGTCGATCGCGACCTGCCCGAACACGAGCCGCTTGGCCGCCGCCACGTAGGCGTTGCCCGGCCCCACGATCTTGTCGACGCGCGGCACGGTGGCCGTGCCGAAGGCCAGCGCCGCGATCGCCTGCGCGCCGCCCGCCAGAAAGACGCGATCGACGCCGGTCACGAACGCGGCCGCGAGCACGAGCGGCGACGGTTCGCCCGGCGCGGGCGCCATCATGACGAGCTCGCCCACGCCCGCGAGCCGCGCCGGGATCGCGTTCATGAGCACCGACGAGGGATAGGCGGCTTTGCCACCGGGCACGTAAAGCCCTACGCGGTCGAGCGGGGTCACCTTCTGCCCCAGTCGCGAACCGAGCGCATCGTCCTGCCAATGCGGCGCGATCCGCTGGTGCTCATGGAACGCGCGGATGCGCGCGGCGGCTTCCACGAGGGCCTCCTGCTCGGGCCCCGGCAGACCGTCGAAGGCCGCTTTCCAGCGCGCGCGCGGCACCTCGAGATCGGCGGCCCGCTTCACGATCCGGCGGTCGAGCCGCTCCGTCCACTCCGTCAGCGCCAGATCGCCGCGCGCGCGCACATCCGCGATGATGTCGCGCGCGACCGACTCGGCCTTCGCGGAGTCGGTGTCCGAGCGCTCCCGGAGCGCCCGGAACGCCTCGCGGAACCCGGGATCCCGGGTCGTGAGTCGCGTGATATCCTTCATGACTGTGCCTCCGTGAGCGCCGCGATCACCGGCCGCAGGGCCCGATAACGGGTCTTCATGGCCGCGCGGTTGGCGACGAGCCAGGCGCTGACGTCCAAAATGGGCTCGACCGCGACCAGCCCGTTGGCGGCGAGCGTCTTCCCGCTGCTCACGAGGTCCACGATCCGGTCGGCAAGCCCCACAAGCGGCGCAAGCTCCATGGAGCCGTAGAGATGGATGATATCCGTCTGGATGCCCTTGAGAGCGAAATGCCGTTGCGTCACCCGCACGTACTTGGTCGCGATCCGCAGCCGCGTCCAGGTGCGCGGATCGTCGCCCTGGGCCATGCCCTGGGGTTCCGCCACCATGAGCCGGCACCGGGCGATCCCGAGATCGGCCAGCTCGTAAAGCCCCTCGCCATCGTCCTCGAGAAGGACGTCCTTGCCGGCGATCCCGAGATCGGCGGCGCCGTGGCGGACGTACGTCGGCACGTCCGCGGCCCGGATCACGATCAGCCGGACATCGGGCACGTTCGTGGCGAGGATGAGGCGCCGCGTCTTGGCCGGATCCTCGCTCGGCACAATGCCGGCCCGCTCGAGGAGCGGGATGCTCTCCTCGAGGATGCGTCCCTTGGACAACGCGATCGTGACCATCTCAAGCCGTCTGCCGCTTCGTCCGATCGCCGAGCTGCGAACTGGGGATGCGCCGGATGCGGGCGCCGAGTTGGGCGAGCTTCTCCTCGATACACTCGTACCCACGATCGATGTGGTAGATACGGTCGATGATCGTCTCGGATCGGGCCACGAGCCCGGCCAGCACGAGGCTCGCCGAGGCGCGCAGATCGGTCGCCATGACCGGCGCCCCGTGCAGGGCCTCGACGCCGCGCACGACCGCCATATTGCCCTCCATGGCGATGTCCGCGCCCATTCGTTGCAGCTCATGAACGTGCATGAAGCGGTTCTCGAACACGGTCTCGACGACCGTCCCGGTCCCTTGGGCGACGCAGTTCAGGACCACGAATTGCGCCTGCATATCGGTCGGAAACGCCGGATACGGGGCGGTGCGCACGTTCACGGCCTTGAGCTCGCGCCCCTCCATGGAGAGACGGATCCAGTCGTTGCCGACCTCGAGGTGCGCGCCCGCCTCCCGCAGCTTGTCGAGAACCGACTCGAGGAGCCCGGGTTGCACGCAGCGGACCTTGACCGCACCGCCCGTCATGGCCGCGGCCACGAGATAGGTCCCGGTCTCGATGCGGTCGGGAATGATGTCGTGACGCGCCCCGTGCAAACGCTCGACCCCTTCCACCACGATCTCGGCGCTACCCGCCCCCTGAATCCGCGCGCCCATGCGGATCAGGCAGTTGGCGAGGTCCGTCACCTCCGGCTCGCGCGCCGCGTTCTCGATCACGGTCGTGCCCTCGGCGAGCGTCGCCGCCATCAAGAGGTTCTCGGTGCCGGTCACGGAGACCGCGTCCATAAAAATGCGCGCGCCCTTCAGGCGCTTCGTGCGCGCCTTGATGTACCCGTCCTCGATCGTGATCTCGGCACCCATGGCCTGCAGGCCCTTGATGTGCAAGTTGACCGGGCGCGACCCGATCGCGCAGCCCCCGGGCATGGAGACTTGGGCCTCCCCGAAACGCGCGAGCAGGGGACCGAGCACCAGGATCGAGGCGCGCATGGTGCGCACGAGGTCGTACGGGGCGCGCAGGGTGTGAATACCGGCCGCGTCCGCCTCGATGGTCATGCGCTCGTCGACCACGAGACGCACGCCCATGCGCCCCAGAAGCTCCATGGTGGTGGTGATGTCCTGCAGGTGGGGCACGTTGCCGATCAAGAGCGGCTCGCTTGTGAGGAGCGAGGCCACCAGCACCGGCAGAGCGGCGTTCTTGGCTCCGGAAATGCGAATCTCACCGTGCAACGGGATCCCGCCATTCACGATGAGCTTATCCACGGTCACACGGCCCCGCGCTCGGCAAAAAAAATAAGGCCGCCTGGCCGGCGGCCTTATTTCGGCCGTTTGCCGTTTGCATTACGCCTCGACGCCGGCAACGAGCTTCTGGAGTTCACCCTTCTCATAGAGCTCGGAAATGATATCGCAGCCCCCGACGAACTCGCCGCGGATGTAAAGCTGCGGAATCGTGGGCCAATTGGAGTAGCGCTTGATGCCCTCGCGGATCTCCTGGTCGGCGAGCACGTCGACGCTTGCGAACTGCGCGCCGCAGGCCTTCAGGATCTGCACGGACTTCCCGGAAAACCCGCATTGCGGAAACTGCGGCGTTCCCTTCATGTACAGAACGATGTCGTTCTCGGTCACTTGCTGGCGTATGCGGTCTTCAATGCTCATGGCTTCCAATCGCTCCCGCGGGCGGCCCTATTCGGGCAACACCGTCTTCAAAGATAAGGCGTGGATCTGCTCGCGCATCCGGTCCCCGAGCGTGGCGTAGACGAGCTGGTGCTGTTGAATCCGGCTCTTGCCCACGAATGACGCGGACGACACGACGGCCTCGAAATGGTGGCCATCCCCACGCACCTCCACGCGCGCGCCCGGCAAGCCGGCCTCTATCAGACTCTTGATCGTTTCCGGCGTCATCATGGCAGTCCCATCTAACCCTTAAGCATACCCGCCTCCCGCCCCCGAGAAAAGGGTCAGTTCCGCAACCGATACCCACGGCTCACCAGCAGCAAGGCGAGCCCCGAGACGAGGGCGAAGAAGCCGGCGACGATCGTAAGACTCACGGCCGGCGGGACATCCGCGGTCCCAAAGAAACCGTAGCGGAACCCGTCGATCATGTACAGGAGCGGATTGATGCGCGAGACCTCGCGCCAGAAGGGCGGCAGGGCCCTCAGGGAATAGAACACCCCGCTCAGGAACGACAAGGGCATGACCACGAAGTTCTGGAAGCCCGCGAGCTGGTCGAAACGCTCGGCCCAGATGCCCGCCACCAGTCCGAGCGCGGCCAGCGCGCCGCTGCCGAGGACGCCGAAGAGGACGAGAAACACTGGGTGCCGGATCGGCACGACGATGAAGGCGATGGCCGCGGCGTACACACCGACCGCCACGATCAGGGCCCGCACGACCGCGGCGCCGACGAACGCGAGGCAAAACTCGACCGCCGAGAGCGGCGAGAGCAGGACGAAAATCAGATTGCCGGTGATCTTCGATTGGATGAGGCTCGAGGAGCTGTTCGCGAACGCGTTCTGGATCATCGACATCATCATGAGACCCGGCACCAGAAACGCGACGTAGGGGATACCGGGCAGGATCTGCGCGTGCCCCTTGAAGGTGCTCGCGAACACCAGGAGATACAGGAGGGCGGTCACCACGGGCGCCGCCACGGTCTGGAAAAAGACCTTGGAGAACCTCAGCATCTCCTTGTAAAACAAGGTCAAAAATCCGGTCATGCGGCACCCCGGGTGAGCTCGAGGAAGACCTGTTCGAGGTCCGCCTGGTCGGTCGCGATGTCGACCACCGTGTAGCCGGCGGTGCGCAAGGCCTCAAGGACCGCAGGGATCGAGTCGCTCCCCTTCTGCAAGGAAAACTCCAGGGAATGCGCCTCGCGGCGTCGAACCTTGGCCGCCAGGGCCTCGGGTAGGTCGCCCACCACCTCCTCGACCGTCACGCACAGGGTTTTGCGCAGCGCCCGCCGCAGAAGGGCCTCCTTGGTATCGAGCGCCGCGATGCACCCGTCCTTCATGATGGCGATGCGGTTACAGAGGAGCTCCGCCTCCTCGAGGTAATGGGTCGTCAGGACGATGGTGTGGCCCTCGGCGTGCAGTCTGCGCGCGAACGTCCACAGCGAGGTGCGCAGCTCCACGTCCACGCCGGCCGTGGGTTCGTCGAGGATGACCACCCGCGGCTTGTGCACCAAGGCCTGGGCGATGAGCACGCGGCGCTTCATGCCGCCTGACAGGCTGCGCATGTTGGCATCACCCTTGTCGGCCAGCATGAGGGTCTCGAGCAGCTCCTCGCGCCAACGCCGGTTCTCCTCGCCCTTCATCCCGAAATACCCGGCCTGGATCGCGAGGACCTCGCGGACACTGAAAAACGGGTCGAACACGATCTCCTGGGGCACGACCCCCAACGCGCGCCGGGCCGCGCGATAATCGGAGACCACGTCGTGCCCGCAAATGCGCGCCTGCCCGCTGTCGGCGTGCGTCAAGCCTGCCAGGATGTTGATGAGCGTGGATTTTCCGGCGCCGTTCGGGCCGAGCAATCCGAAAAACTCCCCCTGCCCGACCTGGACATCGATGCCGCGCAGCGCGTATACCCGGCCGAAGTGCTTGTGAAGGCCGGTGACGGTGATCGCATCGGAGGCGGCCCTCATGCCGCGGCAAAGAGCGGCAGGAGCCCCGAGACCTGCATCAGGTCCTTGAGGCGCGGCGGGATATGGCTCAGCCGCAAGGCCTGCCCCCGGGCGCGCACGGCCCGCTCCCAGGCCAGGAGCAAGGCGAGCGCTACGGAGTCGGCACGCTCGAGCCCCGCGAGATCGATCGTGACCGCGCCGTCCGCGGCCTGGAAGTCCGGCTGTAACAGGGCATCGGACGGCGTCTCGTCGAACGTGACCGTGCCTGTCAGGCGATACTGGCCGCGGCCCACGACCCCAAGCTCCGTCATCGGCCGTTCGCGCGCTTCATGCTCGCGATCAGGGCGGGGAGCCCACTGCGGCGAATCTTGCTCGCGTACACCGTGCGATAGTTCGTCACGAGACTCACCCCATCGATCGTCACGTCGTAGACCTTCCAGCCCACGGTTTTGTGCACGAACATATAGTCGATCGGGATGTTGGCGGCGCCGTTGTTTTGCAGGATCAGCGTGCGCACGAGCGCGTGTCGCCTGCGGGGTTGGCGGTAAGGCAGGTAGTCGATGCGCTGCCCGGAATAGCTCAAAAGGGCGGTCGCGTAGGTGCGCACCAGGAGATCCCGGAACTGCGTGGTAAAGGCCTTGCGCTCGGCGGGCTTTGCGGTGCGCCAGTAGCGGGCCAGGACCCAGCGCGCCATGCGCGGAAAGTCGAAGTACGGGACCACCTGCCGGTCCACCATGCCGTACAAGGCCTTGTGGTTGTGCTCGTAAAGGGCGCGCTTGTGCTCGATCGAGTGCAGGATTTGCCGGGTTTTCTCGCGAACGATGACGTTCGGGGGGGTCGTGGGCGCGATCACGGCCCACGCCGTCAGGGGCGCCAAAAGACCGATCAGCATCACCAGCACGGTGTAGCGCTCAAAGCCTCTCATCGGATGCTCGTCTCCTTGCCATGGAATGCGTTGGGCCTCAGCCGTGGCCGGCCTTCTTGTAAAGCAGCTGACTGATCACCTGCTCCAGGATGATGGCGGACTGCGTCACCCGGATCTTACCACCGTTCTTCAGGTAGCGCCGACTGCCGCCCGGGCTCAAGCTCACGTACTGTTCACCCAGAAGCCCGGCCGTATCGATCGCGGCGCTCGAATCGCGCGGAAACCGGTAGCGCTTCAAAAGACGCAACGTCACGACCGCGCGATAACTGCGCGGGTTCAACGCGATGTGGCGCACCTCTCCGACCCGCACCCCGGCGGCGGTCACGGGCGCCCTCGGCTTCAGGCTGCCGATATTGCCGAAATCGGCGGTCACCTGGTATGTCTGACCGCGGCCCAATACGTGGAAGTGGCCGACCTTGAGCGCCAGCATCGTCAATGCGAGCAAGCCCGCGACGATGAATAGCCCCACCGCGAGTTCCGTACCCTTCGTTTGCATGATCAAAGCCCCCGCAGCATGAATGCCGTCATGATGAAATCCAGGCCCAGGACCGCAAGCGATGAACTCACGACCGTGCGCGTCGTGGCGCGGCTCACCCCTTCCGACGTCGGTTTCGCATCATAGCCCTCGAACACCGCGATCCAGCTGATCACGAAGCCGAAGACCACGCTTTTGATGAGCCCCCCGATCACATCGTTCGTGACGCTCACCCCCGCTTGCATCTGCGACCAGAACACCCCCCCGTCGAGGCCGAGCACGGCCACGGCCACGACGTAGGCCCCGATGATGCCGACGGCCGTGAAGATCATGGCCAGCAACGGAACGGCGATCCAGCCGGCCCAGAAGCGCGGGGCCACCACGCGCAGGAGCGGGTCGACGGCCATCATCTCCATGCCGGCCAATTGCTCGGTCGCCTTCATGAGGCCGATTTCGGCGGTGAGCGCCGAGCCGGCGCGGCCGGCGAACAAGAGCGCCGTCAACACGGGCCCGAGTTCGCGCGTCAGGGCGAGCGCGACGAGCAAGCCGAGCGACGACTGCGCGTCGTAGCGCACGAGCGTATTGTAGCCCTGCAGCGCGAGGATCATGCCGACGAAGGCGCCGGACACCAGGATGATGACGAACGTCAGCACCCCCGTCATGTACAACTGCTGGACGATCAATCGCGCGCGCTTCCACGCGCCCCCGAGGCTTGGGACCAAACGCGCGATGAACAGTGTGGCGCGCCCAAGCCGGGCGATCCCGGCGAGCGCGCGCCGTCCCAAGGCGCCCACGGCGCCGCCGATCCCCGCAAGCGGGTTCATGCGTGGCCCGCCGACTGCAGGTCCGCCAGATAGTCGCGTGCCGGATAATGAAAGGCGACCGGTCCGTCCGGAAGACCGGCCATGAATTGGCGCACGGCCGGCTCGGTGGTCTTTTGCATCTCCGCCGGCGTCCCGTGCGCGCTCACCCGGCCGTTGTCCAGGAGATAAATGTCATCGGCGATCGAACAGGCCTCGGCGACGTCATGAGTCACGATGATGGACGTCATGCCGAGCGCGTCGTTCAGGTCCCGGATCAGTTTGACGATCACCCCCATGGAGATCGGATCGAGGCCGGTGAAGGGCTCGTCGTACATGACCATCAGGGGATCGAGCGCGATGGCGCGCGCGAGCGCGACGCGCCGGGCCATGCCCCCCGACAGTTCGGCGGGATACAAGCGGCGCGCGCCGCGCAGACCCACCAGTTCGAGCTTCATGAGCACGAGGTCGCGGATCAGCCGCTCGGGCAGGCGCGTATGCTCGCGCATGGGGAACGCGACGTTCTCGTAGACGTCGAGATCGGTCAGCAAGGCGCTCGACTGGAACAGCATGCCCATGCGCCGGCGCAGGGCGAACAGCTGGCGGCGCGACAACGCCGGCACGTTCTCGCCGGCGACGCGAATCTCCCCCGCGTCCGGGACGAGCCGCCCGCCGATGAGACTGAGGAGTGTGGTCTTTCCGGCGCCGCTGCCCCCCATGACCACCGTCACGCGACCCGGCATGACGGTCAGATCCAAATCGTGAAAAATCGCGCGCCCGTCGCGGGAAAACGCCACGTCACGCACCGTGATCAACGGCTCCCTATCCACGCCGTGTGCCTCCTCTTGCCCGCGACGACCCATGGCCTCAAGCCTCCTCCGATCCTGCGGGCGTCGTGCAAAAGCGCCCGGCCCACCCTATAATCGCGTCAGCCTCAGCCGGAGCGACCGCCGTGACCCGCAAAGTCATTATAACCGTCCTTGCCTGTCTTCTTCTCGGTATCCCGCCCGCGTTTGCCGAGGACGCGCTGATCCTCACAGTCGGCGCCCTGAACCTCGCCCACGACCACCAGACAATAGCCGGACACGACGCTGTCCTGAAACCCGAGGCGGCGCCCGTCTACGGCGTGGCCTGGGAACGCCGCCACTACAACGGGATTGCCTACGGCGCCGAGTATCTGACCTACAGCAATCCCGTCGATTCGGCGGGCGCGAGCGGCCATCTGACCTCGCGGCTCGTCATGTTCACCCTGAAAAAGTACCACCGTCCGTGGGCCCATGTGTATCCCTTCGTGGGCGTCAGTGCCGGACTCGCCGATACCTCGGTCAGCGGCGTACCGGGCGGCACCGGGCTCGGGCCGGCCTTCGAGATCGACGGCGGCGTCGAACTGCAGTGGGCCCGCAGCGTCGGCTTCTATACCGAATTGCGCGGCCTCTATGTGCCGAGCGGGACGGTTTACGGGACCAACGCCAATGTCTCGGGACTCGGCCTCTCGGCCGGCATCAGCCTCTTGTTCTGACACCCGATCCCCGAAAGATCTCAAGATGGGTTTATAAACCCGGCGAGCACGCGCGCGTCCGCGAGCGCGCGAAGGGCCGACGCGGCCTCGCAAAAAAAGAGGTAACGGGACTCGGCCGGCGCCGCCCACAGCGCCGTCAACGCCTGGCCGATCAGGGGTCGCGAGGGGCTTGCGATGAGACTGACGGCCGCCGGACCGGTCGGGGGCCGGTTTTGCGCCGGGCGGCCGCAGCGCCCGATACCCCGCGCTGCGAGTTCCCGCGCGAGGGCCGGTGCGCACGACCGGACGTCGACGGCCACCGGCAAGCGCGCCGCGAGCCCGGCCAGATCCGGGAGATGCGCCTCGTCGAGGCGCGCACCGCGCACCACGCACGCGCCCACGAACGGCCGCGGCACCGGTCGTTGCGCGAACCACTCGAGATCCGCGACACCGATCTCGAGCACCATGCGGAATCCGGGAGGGGACTCCTCCTGCCAGAGCGCGAGCGCCTCGCGACTCGCGTCCTTCAGCGAGTACGGCATGAGCAGGCCCGTATGCCTGTGGCTATAGAACAGAAACCGCCACTCGGCGGGCAGGTTGTCCGGATAGAGCGCGCTGCGCCAACTCCGGTGTCGGTAATGACGCGCGCCGAGAACGACGCCCGCGGTATCCGTGTCAGGCATGGCGCATGGTAACCCGGCGAGCACGCCGGGCCAAAGCCCCTCGGCACGCCGGCCTTGCCGCGGGACGAATCCCGCCGGGGCAAGCGCCCGCCCGCGCGTGCGTCGGGACACGCGCAAGCGGCAAGCCTAGCGGTGCAAAAACGCCCCGATGTGCGGGGACATGATCATGGTGCGCGCGTAGAGGCCGTGGAACATCCACGCCGTGAGGCCGATGGTCACGACGAACAGGGGCAGGAAGAGGATCATCGCGACCGTATGCCAGATCTGCGCCTCGGAGAGGTTCATGTGCAAGAGGAGGTAGGCCTGCACCCCCACCGCCACCGCCGCGATGCCCGAGGTCACAGCGACGAGCGTAAGCGGCGCAACCGCGTGCGTCACCGACAACCACAGACCAAACCCCATCAAGAGCGTGGTGACGAGAAAATTGGCGACATAGCCCCTGCCGCTCGCCAGCTGCACCTCGGGGTGGGACAACGGGTCATGGTGCGATGCGCTCATAGAACGGTCCCCTGCAAATAGACAAACGTGAACACGAACACCCATATCACGGCCTGGAAGTGCCAGAAGAGCCGCAGATTGATCAAGCGATACACGACGTTGCTCGTGAAGCCGCGCGTCATCACCTGGACGATCATGACCAGCATCCACACCATGCCGACCAGGATATGCAGGGCGTGGTAGAGGATCAGGCCGAAGAAGATCGACAGGTAGCCGCTCGCCTGGGGCACGATGCCGGCGTGGAACAAGCGCTCGATGTCGCTGTAGGCAAGCCCCAGAAACACGCCTCCCGCCACCATCGCCGCGCCCAGCGCGCCGATCAGGGCGGCCTTGTTGCCGGCCTTCAGGGCAACCATGGCGCCGCCGTAGGCGAGCACGCTCACAAACAGCGCCACGGTCTCGCCGTAGGCGTACACGGGGTGGACGACGGCCGCGGGCGAGGGCCCGCCCGCGAGATTCACCACGTGGCTCAAAACCCCGAACGTGGCAAACAAGGCGGCATACACCATCGCGTCCGTCAGCATGTACAGCCAGAACCCGAAGGTCCGCGTACCGATCACGTCGTGCCCCTCGTGATCCCGATCCCACAACCCGAGGCTGCGGGCGTTTTCGCTGCGACTCATCACACTCATATCAATCCTTCCTCAACGTCCCCTGCAATCATTGGCGAAACCCGGAACCCGGCATTAGGTCGCGGGCCGCGGCGTGGGCCGCCCCATCGGCTCCTCCATGGGCACCACCTCCCCATCGTGATAGCGGCGCTCGGCGCGCTCCACGTCCTGCGCCGAAATGACGGTATCCGTGTCCTCGGCGAACGCGCGCACGATCACCACCGCGACGCAAAGCGCGAGCGCCAGGCCGCTCAGCCACCAGATGCGCCATGTGAGCGCGAACGCCAACGCCAACGCCAGGGCGCCCAGCACGAACGGCACGCCCGTGTTGCCCGGCATATGGATGTCCCGATAGGGGCCGGACTTGAGATCCGCCACACCCTGCTCTTTGCGCCACGCCCATTCATCGCGCGCGTGCACCTGCGGCACGAACGCGAAGTTGTAGGCCGGCACCGGCGAATGCGTCATCCATTCGAGGCTGCGGCTCGTTCCCCAGGCATCGGCGCCGACACGGTTCTTCGCCCGATCCCTCAGGCTCACGTAGAGATGCATGAAGAAGAACGCCACCGCCAGGATGTAGAAGCCCATTCCGACCAGCATGACGCGCAGGTACGGGCCCCACTGCGTGTAGGGGATGTAATCGAGACGTCGGGTCATGCCGGCGAAACCCAGGAGGAACATCGGTATGAACACCCAGCCCGTCCCAAGCACGATGCACCAGAAAAACGCCTTGCCCCAGCGCGCCTCGAGCTTGAACCCGAAGACCTTCGGGAACCAGTACTCGACCGAGCCGAAAATGCTCGCGGCGATCAGCAACACCATGAGATGGAAGTGCGCGACCACGAACACGCCGTTGTGCCACATGTAGTCGTTGGTCGCGAAGGCGTTCATCATGCCCGTGAGGCCGCCGACGAGCAGCAGGAACAAGGACAGCACGGCCCACATCATCGGCAGCTCGAAACGCACGCGCCCGCGGTACATCGTGAAAATCCAGTTGAAGACCTTCACGCCCGTCGGGATCCCCACGAGCATCGTGGTCACGCTATAGAAGCTGTTGACGCTCGGCGCGGCCGCCATGGTGAAGAAGTGGTGCAGCCAGACGCCCCACGAGACCCCGCCGATGGCGAACGAGGCGATAACCATGGTGGCGTAACCAAAGAGGGTTTTTTCCGAAAAGGTCGGGACGATCTCCGACATCATGCCGAACGCCGGCAGGATCAGGAAATAGACCTCGGGATGGCCCCAGACCCAGAAGAGGTCGTTGTAGAGCATGAGGTTCCCGCCCATGCCCGCGGTGTAGAAGTGCGTGCCGAAATAGCGGTCGGACGCGAGCAGCGCCAGACACACCATCAACACCGGAAAGGTCGTGAGGGCGATCAGATTGGCGCTCAGGGACGCCCAGGTGAAGATCGGCATGCGCATCCAGGTCATGCCGGGCGCGCGCATCTTGACGATCGTGGCAATCAGATTGATGCTGCCGAGGGTCGTGCCGAGCACGCTCAACTGGAAGGCCCACAGCCAGTAGTCGACCCCGACGCCCGGGCTGTACGGCAACTCGAAGTACGGCACGAAGCCATACCAGCCGCCGTGGGCGAAGTTCCCGATGAAGAGCGATACCATGACGAGCGCGGCGCCGGCCGCGGTCAGCCACAGACCCAAGGCGTTGAGATAGGGGTAGGCCATATCGCGCGCGCCGATCTGCAAAGGCACGATGATGTTCATGAGCCCCACCAGCAACGGGGTGGCCGCGAACACGACCATGATGAGGCCGTGGGCCGTGAAGATCTGGCCGGCATGGAAGGGCGTCAGATAGCCGTGGAGCGCGCCCAGGTAACCCGGGGAATGCGGGCCGACGGCGATCGCCTGCTGGGTGCGGATCATGAGGGCGTCGATGAAACCGCGGAACAACATGACAAGACCGATGAGGCAGTACATGACGCCGATCTTCTTGTGGTCGACGGTCGTCAACCACTCGCGCCAGAGGACGCCCCAGCGCTTATGGTAGGTGACAAGCCCGACGATCGCCGCGCCGAGGATGAGGGCGAACACGAAAGTGCCGACGAGGATCGGGTTCTGATACGGGATCTGGCGGAGCGACAGCCGCCCCAAGAGCGGGCTCCAAGGACCTTGTAAATGAACGAACATCTCAGTATTCCCCCGCGTTTTGTTCGGCTCTCTGTTGTTTCATGTAGCGCACCATGTTCTCCGTCATGTCCATCGGCGTACGCCACACCTTGCCGCGCATCACTTCCCGGACGACGTGACCGAACAGTCCCTGTTGCACGCGCCCGAACACTTGGCGCGCCCCGCCGACGGCGATGAACGGCCGCGCGAAGCGATTGAATCCGGTGTCCGTGAGGCCACGCCCGGAAGAGCGCGCCGCGGCGACGAAGCGCCGGAATTGCGCGACGCTCACGGCATGGGTATCGAAATGCATCCACGAGAGCCCCGCGCCGCTGTAATCGGCCGAGAAGCCGAGATAATGACCGGGCTTGTTGACGACCATGGCCTCCTTGACGCGCATGCCGGGCATGACGTCGATCATCCCGACGAGTTGCGGGATCAGGAAGTCATTGACCACGGAGGTCGATGTCAGCCGGAATCGGATAGGCCGGTGGACCGGTACCACCAATTCATTCACCGAGGCGATGTGCTGGCGCGGGTAGATGAACAACCACCGCCAGTCGGTGGCGATGACGTCGACCCGCAGCGGGCGACCCGCGGCCTTGTGGGTGCGCGCGAGGATGGTCGGATTGTACGGGTTCAGTTCGTAGATCGCCTTGATCGACAGGTAGGACAACACCGCCACCGTAACGAGCGGAATACCCCACACCACGAGCTCGATGCGCCCCGAATGGCTCCAATCCGGGCGATACGCCCCGCGCCCCCCGCGGCGATAGCGCCACATCGCCCAGATCGCGAGCAGCGCCGTGGGCACGATGATGAGCAGCATGATGCCGACATCGAGCGTGAAATAATGGACCGCGGTGTCCGATAACAGGCCGCGCGGCTCGAGAAGCAAAAGCCCGCTGTGCGCGCAACCGTTCAGAAAAAGCATCGGGATCCCGTAGGTGAACCGAAGCCACTTTTTGACCGTCTGACCGATGACCACACAAACCTCCCGTAGCGAACAGGGCCCTCCGCCCGCCCGGCTGCGCCCGCCGGGCCCGGGCCGGGGCCCCTCTCGGACGGTATATTGACTTGGTCTAAACCCAAGGGCGCTGATATATATCAAGGACGACGAAAACGGCGCGGCGTATCGGAAGGGATCCCCCTCCTGACACCCCGCGCCTGGCGCGCCCCCCGGGCCTCTGGCAGAATGGCCGCCCCGGCGCGCCCCATCGCGCGCCAACGCCCCCACCCAGGACACGACGTGGAACTGGACCTTTTTTACGAGTTGGCCGTGCCCGCGTTCGCCGGACGCAGCGAGCGGCAGGTCTACGACGAGACCCTCGAGGAGATCGCGCTCGCCGACCAACTGGGCTTCGGGACCGTCTGGTTGACGGAACATCACTTCATGCCCGAATACGCGCACGGCTCGGCCCCTGACCTCGTGCTCGCCGCGGCCGCGCAAAGGACCCGGCGGATCCGGCTCGGCCAGGGCATCGTGCCCCTGCCCTACCACCACCCCCTCAAGGTCGCCGAGCGCGCCGCGACCCTCGACATCCTCTCGGGGGGGCGCCTCGAGCTGGGCTTCGGCCGCGGGTTCTCGCCCAAAGAGTATGCCGCCTTCGGGGTGCGCACCGAGGACAGCCGGTCGCTGGTCGACGAGGCCCTGGAGGTCTTGCTGCTGGCGTTTTCCGAATCCGGCCCGATCCGCTTCCAGGGGCGCCACTTCGCCTTCGAGGACGTCGCCGTGCGCCCGCGCGTCGTGCAGACCCCCCACCCCCCGCTGTGGATGGCGGCCGTGAGCCCCGAGAGCTTCGAACTCGCCGCGCGCTTGGGCATCGGGGTCCTGGCCGGTCCGTTCAAGCCCTGGTTCATGGTGAAAGAAGACATCGCGCGTTACCGCGCCGCCTTTACCCGCTATCACGGGCCGCTCTCGGGCAAGACCCCGCGGGTCGGCATGACCGTCGGGATCTTCTGTCTCGAAGACCACGCGGAGGCGCGGCGTTGCGCGCGGCGCAACATCACTTGGTTCTACCGCGAACTCCTCCGGCTGACGACGCCGCTTCTGACGAAACTGCAGGGCGGCTACGAGTACTACCGGAATTTCGGCAGCCTGACGCCGCTCTTGAAGGGCACCATCAATCTGCCGGTGCTCGAACACTTGGGCATGGTCGTGGCGGGCGACGCGGCCCATTGCCGCAAGGCGCTCGCCACCTATCACCAGGCGGGTGTCGACCACCTGCTGTGCGCGGTCGGGGCCGGCGCGAGCGCCACCGAGCTCACCCGGCGCTCGCTCGTGACCCTCGCCGAGCAGGTCCGGCCGGCGGTCGCGTGCGCGTCCTGATCACGGGCGCCGGCGGCTGCCTCGGGCGGGCGCTCGTGCCCGCCCTGCTCGCCGATCCCCGGGTCACGGAGATCATCGCCCACGACCTCCGCCCGCCCGCCCTCAAGCACCCGCGCGCGCGCACCGTCCAAGGGGACATCCGCGACCCCGGTCTGCGCGCCCTCCTCCCGACCGTCGATGCCGTCGTCCACATGGCCTTCGTGGTGATGGAGAGCGCCCTCGGGAGGGAGCGCGGCAATCGCACGCTCGCCCACGACATCAATCTCGGCGGGATCGAGAACCTGCTCGCGGAATGGCCGCCGTCCTTGCGCCTCATCCACCTCTCCAGCGCCTCGGTATACGGCACGAGCACGCAGCCGATCGACGAGGGCGCGCCGCTCGAGCCGCTTGCCGGATTCGCCTACGCCGAGGACAAGGCGGAGGTCGAGGCGCGCTTGATCGCAGCCGGGCGTCAAGGGCTCGCCGCCCTGCGCTTGCGCCCCCACATCATCCTCGGCCCCAGGGCCCAACCCTTCCTGCGCGCGCTCCTGCGCCTGCCGTTCTACCCGCGCCTCCCCGAACCCGCGCCGTTGTTGCAAGTCGTGCACGAGTCCGACGTCGTGGCGGCGATTCAGGGCGCGCTCTTTGCCGACGCGACCGGGGCCTTGAACCTTGCTTCCGAGGACGCCCTCTCCTTCGAGGCCATGCAAAGGCTCCGCCACGCGCGGGTCCTCGCGATCCCGCCGCGGGCCGCCCGGGCCGCGGCGCGGGTCGCGTTTCGCTGGTTCGGCGTCGGGCCGGACCCGGCTTGGACTTCGGGCCTTGACCGTTCGCTCGTGCTCGATTGCCGCCGCGCGCGCACGCTCCTACGCTGGCAGCCCCGCTATCCCCGCATCCGGGACGTCCTGGCCGCGCTCTGAACTCACTCGCCGAGGTTCAAGAGGCGGCCGTGCAAACGCGCGTTGTGGAAGGTGCGCAGAAACACCACGAGGCCAAGCGACAGGTACACGACGTTGAGCGCGGCCGCCACCGCCAGCGGGCCGAGGGTGAGCGTATGCCGGAAAAAGAACGCCCGCATGGCGGTGAAGACGTAGGCCGCGGGCAAGGCATGCGCCACGATCTGCAATCCCTGCGGCAAAACCCTGACCGGGTAATAGATCCCGCTCACCGGGGCGATCGCGAAGACCGCGGCCCAGGCGAGGTTTTCCGCGCCCAGCCCGTAGCGGAGCACGAGACCGGCCACCACGAGCCCGATCGCCCAGCCCATGACGATCAGATTCAAAAAGAACGCAACCAGGAGCAGCCCCAGGCGCCAGATCGGAAAGTGGTAAAACCAGAACGCGAACACCGCCGCCATGCCGCTGCCGATGAGCGTGCGCAGGAGGCTGATCACGAACAGCGCGCCGCCGAGTTCGTAGGCGCGCAAGGGGCTTGCGAACAAATGCCCGAGGTTGCGGGAATAGAGTTCCTCGAAAAACACCACCGAGACACCGAGCTGACCGCGGAACATGACGTCCCACAACAACACGGCCGCCAACAGCACGCCCGGGGCTTGCGCGAGGAACGGGCTGTGATGGGTCAGATACTCGCTCAAGAACCCCCACAACACCATCTGCATCGTCGGCCAGTAGGCAAGCTCCACGACCCGCGGCCATGAACCCTTGAGCAGGTAGACGTAGCGCTCGATCATGGCGGCGATCCGGCGCGCGCTCCCGGAGAGGCCGCTCATGAGGGTGCCCGCCCCCGGGCCATGTCGAGAAAGACCTCCTCGAGCGTGTCCCGCCCGTATTGGGACACGAGCGCCGCCGGCGCGCCGCGGTCGAAGACCCGTCCCTGGCGCAGCATGATCACATCATCGCACAGCCTCTCCACCTCCAGCATGTTGTGCGAGGCCAGCACGACCGCCGCCCCCGACGTCTTCTGGTAGTCGCGCAGATAGCCGCGCAAGCGATCGGCGGTATCGGGGTCGAGCGAGGCGGTGGGCTCGTCCAACAGCAGCAAGCGGGGGCTGTTGATCAAGGCCTTGGCCAGGGAGGCGCGCGTGCGCTGGCCGGCCGACAAGCGACCGTAGGGACGCCCGAGCAGATCGACGAGATCGAGGTCGCGCGCCAGCTCCTCGATCCGCGCGCGCACGCCGCGCACCCCGTACAATCCCCCGTAGACACGGAGATTCTGGTACACCGTCAGGCGGTGCGGGAGATCCACGTAGGGCGAGGAGAAATTGATGCGCTCGAGGACCCGATAGCGATGGTGCAGCAGGTCCTCGCCGAGGACCCGGATGGACCCCCCGCTTGGCAGCAACAGGCCCATGAGCATGGCGAGCGTCGTGGTTTTCCCGGCCCCGTTCCCGCCGAGAAGCCCGAGGACGCGGCCGCTCTCCAGGGTGAAGCTCAACGATTCGACCGCCGCCACGGGCCCGTAATGCTTGCTCAAGCCGTGAACGGCGATCGCGGGCTCGGCGGTCAAATCGGCGCGTCCAGGGCCTGGACTAAGTCCGCCAGTCGCTGGCCGGAGCGCGTGTGGGCCTTGCCGGCCGCCTGGACCGCTTCGTAATACCCGCTCACGAAGGCCGGCAAGGCCGCCACGACGACGGCTTTGCGCAAACGCCCGACGCGCGCGATCTCCCAATGGGCGCGCAGATGCGCTTGCGGCTCGGCACTGCACACGCGGACCCCCCAGGAGACCCGATCCGGGGCCTCGGTGTGAGCGCGCACGGCCAGGCAGAAGGCCTCGCGCCCGGCGCCCAAGCCCACGAACGGCCCCTGGTACTCGACCTTGACGGCGCGCGCGATCTGCGCGAGCGCGCGACTCAAGTGCGCCAGCGCCTCATCGAGCGCCCGGTCGACGACGACGGGTTGGGCTTGCGCGCGCTCGCGCACGATGGCAAGAAACGGTTCCATGCGACCTCCCTGAAAGACGGCCATTGTAAGCCGGAACGGCATCGCGCGGGGAACCAGGGGGGCTTTTTCGCTATACTGCGCCTATGACCGCCCGCCAGTCCCTGCGCCTGAACCCCGAACCCGAAGCCCTGGTGGCCATCGGCCGCCGCGTGCTGCAACTGGAGGCGGCAACGCTCGCCACGCTCGAATCCTCGCTGGCACGACCGTTTTCCGACGCCTGCCGCCTCTTATGGGACTGCCGCGGGCGCGTCGTCGTCGTCGGCATGGGCAAGTCCGGACATATCGGAGGCAAGATCGCAGCGACGCTCGCGAGCACCGGGACGCCCGCCTTTTTCGTCCACCCGGGCGAGGCGAGCCATGGCGACCTCGGCATGATCACGCCCGAAGACGTCGTGCTCGCGATCTCCCATTCCGGGGAGACCTCCGAGATCCTGACCATCCTACCGATCATCAAACGCATGGGGGTGCGGCTTTTGGCGCTGACGGGCCCGCACGACTCCTCGCTCGCGCGCCAGGCGGACGTCCATCTGCCGGTGGCGGTCGCGAAAGAGGCCTGCCCCCTGGACCTCGCGCCGACCGCCAGCACCACGGCGGCCCTGGCCATGGGCGATGCGCTGGCGGTGGCGCTTTACGAGACCCGTGGGTTCACGCCCGAGGACTTTGCGCGCTCGCACCCGGGCGGACGCCTCGGCCGCCGCCTGCTCATCTACGTCGGCGATATCATGCATACGGGCGAGCGCATCCCGCAGGTCCCGGCAAGCGCGCCCCTGCCCGATGCGCTCGTCGAAATGACCAGCAAGGGACTCGGCATGACCGCGGTCGTCGACGAACAGCGGCACTTGTGCGGCATCTTCACCGACGGGGACCTGAGGCGCGCCTTGAATCGCGGCGTGGACGTGTATCGGGCGGCGGTGGGCGACGTCATGACGCGACACCCGAAGACCGCGTCCGCCGATCACCTCGCGGCGGAGTTGGTCCCGCTTCTGCGCGCCCACAACATCAACGGATTGTTCGTGGTCGACGACCGCAAGACCGTCATCGGGGCCCTGAACATGCACGACCTCCTGCAGGCCGGGGTGGTATGAGCGCGGAACTCGCCTTCACCCTCGATGGCGCCCCGCTCGCGGCCGCGCGCGCCATCCGCCTGCTGTTGCTGGACGTCGACGGCGTCCTGACGGACGGACGCCTGTTCCTCGGCGATACGGGCGAGGAGTACAAGGCCTTTCATTCCCGGGACGGGCACGGCCTCAAGATGCTGATGGCAAGCGGCGTCGCGGTCGGGCTCGTCACCGGGCGCGTCTCGCGCAGTGTCGCGCGGCGCGCCGATGACCTCGGGATCGCGACCGTCATCGAGGGCTGCCGCGACAAGCGCCGCGCGGTGCACGAGATGCGCGACCGCCACGCGTGCGCGCTCAGCGAAATCGCCTTCATGGGTGATGACGTGATCGATCTGCCGGCGATGGAGGCCGTGGGGCTGCCGGTGGCGGTCGCCGACGCCCATCCCCGGGTGTGCGCGCGCGCCCAGTGGGTCACGGGCGCCAACGGCGGTCACGGCGCCGTGCGCGAACTGTGCGAAATGATCATGTATGCCCAGGGGACGCTCGATGAGCAGCTGGGGCGCGCATGGGCCGGCGAGGCCACATGGGCCGGTGGCTGATCCGCTTCCTGCTGGTCGCGGCGGTCCTGCTCTTCACCGGACTGTTCTGGTGGCTGCCGGCGGCCCTCGTGCGCCCGGCGCTCGCCCTGACGGCGCACAAGGCGCGGCCCGACTACTATATCGACCGCCCGCACCTCACCGCCATGAACCACCGCGGCCGCCCCCGTTACATCCTGACCGCCAAACGCCTTTTGCACTTCGCGCGCCGGAAACGGAGCATTCTGATCCACCCGCACCTCGTGCAGTTCGGACGGCGGACGATCACCACCACCGTGGCGCGGCGCGGATATATCTCGCCCCACGGCCATACCCTCATCCTGCGCGGCCGTGTCCGCGTGTTCCGGGGGCCGACTGCCCATATCGGCAACACCACCGTGCGCACGCGAACCTTGACCGTACAACTCACGTCATGAAACGCGCGCTCACCGCCCTCGCCTGGGCCATGGGTCTCGGCCTCGCGGTCGCGGCCTCAGCCCACCGCCTCCCGCAACCGGTGAGCGTTCAGGCCGACAGCATCCAGATGAACGAGCACACCGGCGTCAGCCACTACCGCGGGCACGTGCGGCTCGTCCAGGACGGCCTGACGATCCATGCCGAGCGCGTGCGCGTCCTGTCGGCCCACGGCAAGGTGATCCGCATCGAGGCCCACGGCGACCCGCTCCATCTGGAGGATGACAAAACCGGCGCACTCCCGATCTTCGGGCAGGGTCGGATCCTGCACTTTCGCGCCCGCCGCGACGAGGTCACGCTCATAGGGGGGGTCGTCTTCCGTCAGGGCCGGAACGTCCTCCATGCCCATATCGTGCACTATTACATCGGCCCGCAACGCATCACCGCGATTCGCGGCCCGCACGCGCGCATCCATGCGCGCATACTCGTGCACCACGCCCACACCCAAGGCGGGTCGTGAGTACCCTCATCGCCAAACATCTGTCGAAACGCTACAAAGGTCGCCAGGTCGTGCGCGACGTGAGCCTGCGCGTGGAAGGGGGCGAGGTCGTGGGCCTGTTGGGCCCGAACGGGGCGGGCAAAACCACGTGCTTTTACATGATCACGGGGCTCGTCCGCAAAGACCAGGGCGACATCCGGCTCGACGGCTTGGACATCGGCGATGAGCCCATGCACACACGCGCGCAACGCGGCGTCGGCTACCTCCCGCAGGAGGCCTCCGTCTTCCGCAAGATGACTGTGGAGGACAACATCCTCGCGATCCTCGAGACAGTGCCGGGGCTCGACGGCAGCGCGCGCGGGGCGCGCCTGGAGGAACTCCTGCACGACCTGCACATCGGGGATCGGCGCAAAACGCTGGGCATGAGCCTCTCGGGGGGTGAACGGCGGCGTGTGGAAATCGCGCGCGCATTGGCCACCAAACCCCGCTTCATCCTCCTGGACGAACCCTTCGCCGGCGTCGACCCCATTTCCGTGATCGATATCCAACAGCATATCGCGCACTTGAAACGCCTCGGGATCGGTGTCCTCATCACGGATCACAACGTGCGCGAGACCCTGAAGATCTGCGATCACGCCTATATCATCAACGACGGTCATGTCCTTGCGGAGGGCGCGCCCCAGGAAATCCTGGTCAACGCCGATGTCCGGCGAGTCTATTTGGGGGAGGATTTCCGGCTCTAGGGCGCGTTTCTGGAAATGGCCGGAATGGACTAGAATAGGGATCAAGAGGCCCCATGAAACAGACGCTCGATCTCAGAATCGGTCAGCACCTCACCATAACGCCCCAGCTCCAGCAGGCGATCCGCCTGCTGCAACTGTCGGCGCTCGAACTCGAGCAGGAGGTGCGCGAGGCCCTCGAGAAGAACCCCCTCCTCGAGGAGGAGGGGGGCGCCACCGAAGACGGAAGCGACCTGAACGGCGAGGCGCAGGAGTCAGCACCCGCGGATACGGCCGAGGCCGCCGACGAGCCGTCCGAAATCGAGGACCTGACGTTCGACACGCTGTCCTCGGGGGCAAGCGACGACGACGGCGATTACAACTTCGAGGGGCGCAACAGCCAGCCGCCAAACCTGTCCGAGCACCTCCTCTGGCAGCTCCAGATGACACCGTTCCCCGATCGCGACCGGCTCGTCGCCATCGCCATCATCGACGGAATCGACGACGACGGATACTGGCTCGCGGACGTCGAGGATATCCTGGCGACGCTCCCCGACCTCGAGCTCGGCGCCGACGAGATCGAGGCGGTCCTGCACAGGGTCCAGAACTTCGAACCCGTGGGCGTGGGGGCGCGCGACCTCGCCGAGTGCCTCGACTTGCAGCTGAAGCGCCTCGACCCCGCCACGCCCTACCGCGACAGCGCGCGCCGGCTCATGAGCGCCGAGCACCTGAAGCTTCTCGCCCAACACGACTACAAAGAGATCATGCGCGTAACGCGCCTTACGCCCGACGAACTGGCGGGCGTCCTCGAGTTGGTGCGCGGGCTGAACCCCCGCCCCGGCTCGCTCGTGTCCCAGACCCCGAACACCTACATCGTGCCCGAGATTCTCGTCAAGAAGCGCCGCGGGAGCTGGCGCGCCGACCTGAACGCGGACACGATGCCGAGGCTGCGCATCAACCGGCACTACGAGAACCTCATGCGCGCCGCCCGGACGGGCTCCCAGGACCGCTTCCTTCAGGACCACCTGCAAGAGGCCCGCTGGTTCCTCAAAAGCCTGAAAAGCCGCAACGAGACGCTCCTCAAGGTGGCGCGCTCGATCGTGGACCGCCAGCGAGCCTTCTTCGACCACGGCCCCGAGGCCATGAAACCGCTCGTTCTGCACGACATCGCCGACGAGGTCGGTATGCACGAGTCGACGATCTCGCGCGTCACGAGCAACAAGTACATGATGACGCCGCGCGGCATCTTCGAACTCAAGTTCTTCTTCTCGAGCCACGTGAGCACGAGCGACGGAGGCGCCTGTTCGGCGACCGCCATCCGATCCCTCATCCGGAAAATCGTCGATCAGGAGCCCTGCGACAAGCCCGTCAGTGACAGCCAGATCGCCAATCTCCTCGAAAAACAAGGTATTCAAGTGGCGCGAAGGACCATCGCGAAGTACCGGGAGGCCCTGGGTATCCCACCTTCCAGCCAACGAAAATCGCTTGTCTAGCCCAAACGAAGGGAGTTCTCATGGATATCACGGTTAGCGGACAGCAGATTGAGATCACGACCCCCTTGCGGGGGTACGCCGTCGAAAAGATCGGACGCGTCCAGCGGCACTTCGACCACGCGATCACCGCGGACGTGGTCTTGCACGCGGAGAAGAAACGCTTCAGCGCCGAGGCCAACATCCGTGCCAAGGGCGCCGTCATCCATGCCGACGCGGACGGGGTCGACATGTACGCGGCCATCGACCTGCTCGTCGACAAGCTCGATCGGCAGGTCCTGCGTCACAAGGAAAAAGTCATTGACCACCATCGCCCCGGATAGCGGCGCACGACCGCCGGGACCGCGGCACCGGTATCCGGCTTGGCGCCTGCCATGAACACCATCCTGACGGCCCAGGACGTCTACGAGGCCCAGCGCGATGCCTTGCAGCTCACATGGGTCGCGGGGAGTCGCGGCGCGGGCCGCCTGCTCGAGCGCGCCACGGCGCGCTTTCCGGGGATGGCGCTCGTCGGCCACCTGAACTTCGTCCACCCGAACCGCGTGCAGGTGATCGGCACGGGCGAGCTCGCCTACCTGAACGACCACATCACGGCGGGCGCGCGCCGCGAGGCGCTGAGCGACCTCTTCAATTCCCCCTCCTCGGCGATCGTCGTCGTGGCCAACGATCAGCCGGTCAGCGAGGACATGCGCGCGGCGGCCGAGGCCGCCGACATGCCGCTTTTCCGCTGCCCGCTGCCAAGCCCCCGGGTCATACACGACCTGCAGTATTATCTCGCGCGCGCTCTCGCGGAACGCGAGGTCCTCCATGGCGTCTTCATGGAGGTCATGGGCCTTGGCGTCTTTATCATGGGCGAGAGCGGTATCGGCAAAAGCGAGCTCGCGCTCGAGCTTTTGAGTCGCGGACACCGCCTCATCGCCGATGACGCCTCCGAGTTTTTCCGGGTCGGGCCGGACGCGATCCAAGGCCGCTGCCCCGACATGCTGTGCGATTTCCTGGAGGTGCGCGGTCTCGGCATCCTCAACATCCGCGCGATGTTCGGGGAGACCGCCGTGCGCCACGAGAAAACCCTGCACCTGATCGTGCGCCTGGAAAATCTCGCCGCCGACAATCAAGCGCGGATCGACCGCCTCCAGGCCGAACAAAAGACGCGCACCCTGCTCGGCATCGACGTGGCCGAGGTCGTGCTGTACGTCGCGCCCGGGCGCAACCTCGCGGTCCTCGTCGAGGTGGCCACGCGCGGCCATATCCTGCGCCGCCGGGGCATCAACGCCCTCGAGGACTTCATGCGCCGCCAGCACCTGGCGATGAAGTCGCCATGAGCTTCATCATCATCAGCGGCCTGTCGGGCTCGGGAAAGAGTATTGCCCTGCAAGCGCTCGAGGACGTCGGATTCTATTGCATCGACAACCTGCCGGCGGCCCTGTTGCCGCACTTTGCCCAGGAAATGCGAGGGGTGCGGGCGGCATTCGCCGACGTGGCCGTCGGCATCGACGCGCGCAACCGCTTGTTCCTCGATACCGCCCCCACGAGCCTCGATAAGCTGCACGCGCTCGGCGTCGACTACCGGATCATTTTTCTCGAGGCCGACGAGGCGGTGCTCGTGAAACGCTTCAAGGAGACGCGCAGGCGGCACCCCTTGACGGACGCCCGGACGCCGCTCCTCGAGAGCATCCGCCTGGAGAAGGTCCTGCTCGAACCCCTGTCATCGTCCTGCACGCGACGTATCGACACCACGCACACGAGCGCCCAGCAGCTGCGCCAGCTCGTTTACGAATTCGCGCGCGGCACGAACACCCGCGGCATCACGCTGTTATTCGAGTCCTTCGGCTTCAAGCACGGCACGCCGCTCGATGCCGACTACGTCTTCGATGTCCGCTGTCTGCCCAATCCCTATTGGGAACAGAACCTGCGCGCCCTCACGGGCCTCGACCCGGAGGTCATGGCCTTTCTCGACGGCCATCCCGAGGTGACGGTGATGGCCGAACACATCCGCGACTTCCTGGCACGCTGGCTGCCGGGTTTCGAGCGCGAAAACCGCAGCTATCTGACGGTTGCGATCGGCTGCACCGGGGGGCAGCATCGCTCGGTCTACTTGGCCGAAAAGTTGGCGACGCACTTTCGGAATCAGGGCGTCCATACGCAAATCCGCCATCGTGAACTGACGCCGGGCGCCTTGCAGGCGGTCCCGTAGGCGCAGTCGGGGGAGCGGGCCGCGCCGATCCGGCCAACGGGAACGACCGCACGGCGCGAATGATCAAGAGGAAGCGCGAATCATGGTAGGATTACTCGTTCTCGCACAGAAGGACATGGCGGTCGGCCTCCTCGAGGCGGCCGACCATGTTTTGGGGCAGCGGCCCGCGGGCTTGGCCGCCTTCCCCATCCGGTACGACATTCCTCCGAGCGAGCTCACGGCGGGACTCGAACGGGCCATCCGCACGATCGACGACGGCCAGGGAGTGCTGATACTCGCCGATATCTACGGCGCGACGCACATCAATGTCGCCTGCCGCCTGCTCGAGCGCGGGCGCGTCGAACTCGTGACCGGTCTGAATCTGCCGATGCTGATCCGGGTCCTCAATTACCGGGACCAGCCGCTGCCGGAGCTGATCGACAAGGCCCTGAGCGGCGGCGTCGAGGGGATCGTGTGCGCGACGGAGTTTTGCTTCCTGGAAAATTCGAAATGCTGATTCGGGAAACGACAATGACGGGCCGTATGGCGATGAGGGGCGGGCGGAGCGGCGAATGAACTGCGTGGAGGTCCTCATCGTGAACGAACTCGGCATGCACGCGCGCGCGTCGGCCAAACTCGTGAGTCTCGCCTCGTCCTTCGAGTCCGCGATCACCGTGGCGCGCGACGGACGGACCGTCAACGGCAAAAGCATCATGGGCATCATGATGCTGGCGG